>JANQHJ010000022.1 GCA_028282745.1 Sedimentisphaerales bacterium
GATCAGATAATCTATGTCAAGTCGCAGGCTTACCAAGAGGCGCCTATGGAGCAGAAGTATGATATTGCCCGGCTGGTGGGTAAGCTAAACCGGCAGATCGATGAGCGGATCGAGAAGCCTACGATGATACTTGGGCCTGGCAGATGGGGTACGACAACGCCGAGTCTTGGTGTGCCGGTGAAATTCGCTGAGATAAATAATATTACGGTGATGGCGGAGACAGCCTATGAGGGTGGGAATCTGATGCCAGACCTTTCGTTCGGTACACATTTCTTCCAAGACCTGGTCGAGGCAGATATTTTTTATGTTGCGCTGTTCCCAAAAAAAGAGGATGTGGTATTTAATAAGCAGATACTCGATGATATGCCTAATCAGCTGACCAATTTGCTCCCGGAAAGCGGTAAGTATGAGCATATTGTGAAGGTGTGCGATACGAAGGAGCTGAATCTTCAGATAATGTGCGATGTGCTGACACAGAGAGTGGTGTGCTTCTATTGATGTCGGTGGGGCTAAATACAGGCGTTTATGGCAATTCGGGCAGGCGGATACAGAGAAAATATGCTGGTAATTGCGTAACAAATCTGCTATCAATAGCGTCTTTAAGCTTAACAGGGAAGCTTTATTGTTTAAACAGGCGGTTTTATGTTTGCTATAGTAAGTGATATCCATTCGAATATCGAGGCGCTGTCAACGGTGATTGCGGATATCGAGAAGCGTGGGATTAAGACGATCTATTGTCTTGGGGACGTTATCGGTTATGGGCCTGATCCGCAGCCTTGTCTTGACATCATAATCAATAAGACTAAATGGACGGTGCTGGGTAATCATGATTACGCGGTGTTCTATGAACCGACGAACTTCAATTATGCAGCGGAGCAGGCGAGCTTCTGGACGCGTGAGATGCTGGAGACAGAAGCGGATGAAAATAAACGCAATACGTGGTGGGAATTTCTGGGCGGGCTGCCGATGAGGCATACTTTAAAGGCTGAGCTTGGCGGTGAAGATGTAACAATAGACTTCGTTCATGCCAGTCCGCGTAAGCCTATTAATGAGTATATTTTCCCGGATGATGTATTTACGAATCCGATGAAGATCAAGTCACTGTTCGAGAAGATCCAACATGTATGCTTTGTTGGGCATACTCATCTGCCGGGTGTTTTTCTGGATGAGCCTGATTTCTATCTGCCGGAAGAGCTTGGCGATAAGTACCCTATTATCAGCGACGAGAAAGCAATTATTAATATCGGTTCGGTCGGTCAGCCTCGTGATAAAGATAACCGGGCGAGCTATGTCTATGTCGAGGATAATATGGTGAACTTTGTGCGGCTGGATTATGACTATGAGAAGACAGCAAATAAAATCCGTGCGATCGAGAAGCTGGATAACTTCAATGCCGATCGGCTGAAAGAAGGAAGATAAAAACAGGACACAGAACACAGTATACAGAAGTAGAAAAACTACTATTTAATAAACAAGCCTAATTACAGGGAAGTTGAACTATTATGCATACCACTAAAAAAACCAAAGTTATTATTACAAGCATTTTAGCAGCGTACTTTTTATTCTGCGGGTACTTGGTCTGGGATTCAGGAATATTTAATAACAACTCTTGTAGTGAGGACAGATGCATACTGCTGCAGGCGACAGCGGCTAAAGAACCCAATAAAGTCAATTTAGTAGAAGATAAAGAAGCAATTGCAAAAGAACAGCCGAGCCTGACTACGGCGGCGTTTGTGCCGGTAGCGGATAAGGGAGAGGCTGGGGAGTACATATTAGGTGCGGACGATCCTAATACAGAGGACCCTGAGACAGGATTTAAGCTTCAGTTGAAATTAAGCACGAAGGGCGCAGCGATCCATACGGCGACATTTACCGATGGTAACGATAACGGGTTCGACGACAGAGACCATAATAATCCACAGCCTTTTAAGCTATTGCAACCAGTTAGCTATTCGAACGGGACGGAAATCCTGTCGATGTCGAACAGGGAATTTGTGTTCGTCGATCAGAAGATGCAGATCAGGCTTAATAACATCAACTGGCAGTGCCCCAAGGGAGTCGAGGCTGGTGAGGGCGGCAGTGAGAAGGTTGCCTTCGTGGCTGAGATCGAAGATGAGGTTAAAGACGCATCTATAATCAGGATCACTAAGACCTACAGCTTGTCGCCAAAAGATTATATGGCTAAGTGCGAGATGATGGTTGAGAATGTTTCGGCGACGGAGCAGAAGGTCAGATTCAATATGAGTGGTCCAGTAGGAACCAGTCGTGAAGGCATCCGAACTGATATGCGAAAAACAGTAGGGGCATATCTTAACAATAAAAATGAATTTGGTATTTCTAAAAAGGCAATATCCGGAGGTAAGCCATGCTTTTTAGGGGGTGGAATTAGTGTTAAGGCCAGTATAGACAACTATAACAAAGCCAAATCCCTAAAACGCAAAGCCCTCGAATCAGGTGACAAGCTAGAAATACAAAAAGCCAATCGTGAATTTGAAATAGCTAAACAAAACCTAAGCATTGGCTGTAATTTATCTAAGGAAGATAAAGGATCTGATGTCCTATGGTGTGCAGTTACAAATAAATACTTTGCAGCTATACTGGTTCCTTTTTCTGAAAAAGGAACTTCTTCCAACTGGATTAGAGATAGCATCAGCCATTTCTATAATCCAGATGGTGATGAAGAAAGCAAAAGTGGTGATGAAGCTATTGGAATTTCAATCGAAATTAAGCCAACAACTTTGGGGCCAAAAGGATTAACGGGAAGCATAAAAAAGTTCAGTTTTGATATTTATCTTGGGCCCAAGGATAAAAGATTATTCGATGATACACCTTATTATAAAAAGTTTAAATTTTTGTATACCATTGACTTCAGCGCCTGTTGCTGTCCGTCGAGTATCATCAGGCCTTTGGCGTTTTTCATTCTCTGGCTGATGAACGGGATATACGCAGGTATTCCTAACTACGGTGTAGCAATCATTATCCTTGTGGTCTTAGTGCGAACGGTGCTTCATCCATTGACCAAGAGCGGGCAGATCCGTATGACGAGGTTCAGTAAGGTTATGGGTGCTCCTGAGGTTCAGGAGATCAAGAAGAAATACAGTGGTAAGGGCAAGAACCAGGTGGAGATGCAAAAGAAGATCAGTGAGTTCACTAAGAGCAAAGGTGTTTCTCCGCTTGACGCATTGTTCGGTATGATGCCGATGATGCTGCAAATGCCGTTATGGATAGCATTATGGAGCTCGGTGAATTCGAGCGTTGATCTGCGAGGTGCAGCATTTCTGCCATTCTGGATAACTGACCTTTCAGCACCTGATGCATTATTCAGGTTCAGCACTATTACCCTGCCGTTTTTTAGCTGGAAGATAAGCTCGTTTAATTTGCTGCCTATATTGATGGGTGTAGCTTTCTATCTGCAACAAAAGACAATGCCTCAAAATGCGGCTGCTACGCCGGAACAGCAACAGCAGCAAAAAATAATGAAGTATATGATGCTGATAATGTTCCCGATAATGCTTTACAGTGCACCATCCGGCGTGAATCTTTATATTATGGCAAGTTCTTTCGCCGGCGCGTATGAGCAGTATGTGATCCGCAAACATATTCGCGAAAAGGAAGAAGAAGAGTCGCGAGGTCTGGTTGAGGTTACGAGTAAGACCGGCGGTAAAGTTAAAAAGAAAAAACCAAAGCCATTCTATAAAAACATGTAACAAAAGGGGCAGGTAGTTCTCTTTGTTTTTAAAAAGTAATTAAACACAGTGTGTTAAAATCCTAAATCCGAATATCTAAATCCTAAACAAACTCGAATATCAAATGTTCCAAACAGCATTTTGAAGCTGTAAACAGTATCGAAAGATAGTTTTTATAATTAAGATTTTGGTGATTTGATATTGTTTAGTATTTTGGACTTAGTGCTTAGGATTTATTGCCGGAAAGTTTATAAATGTATGAAGTTCAAGACACGATTGTCGCGGTTAGTTCAGCGTGTGGTGATAAGCGGGCGATAATTCGTATCAGCGGTAGAGGAACATTAACTGCAATCAAAAGCATCTTTAGTAAAAAAATAGAGCCAGGTACAAACCGCATTTATCAAGGCCAGCTTGGTATTGGCTCAAATCTTCAATTGGACGCATCTGTTTATTTTTTCGCTGCGGGCCATTCCTATACAGGCGAGGACCTTGCTGAGATACATTTTATATCCAACGAAACTTTGAGTGAGGCTCTAATTCTAAAACTATTGGATCAGGGTGTTCGTTTAGCTGGGGGCGGTGAATTTACGGCTCGGGCATATCTTAACGGCAAGATGGACCTTGCACAGGCGGAGGCTGTAAATAAAGTGATCTCATGTAGTAACCGTCTTCAGTTAGAAGCTGCGGAAAAATTATTGAGCGGCAAATTGACCGATACGACAGATGGTGTGAGAGATGAACTGCTGGAATGCCTTAGCCTGTTAGAAGCTGGGATGGATTTCAGTGAGGAAGATATAGAATTCATCAGCAGGCAGGAAGCGATAGGTAAATTAGAATTAGCGAAAGGTGTTTTGGAGGGGTTGTTGTCTGGTAGCATAAGCTTTGAAGCTGTGATTGATATGCCCTCGGTTGGTATAGCCGGAGCACCGAACGCTGGGAAAAGTTCACTTTTAAACGCCCTGCTCGGTAAGGAAAGAAGTATCGTATCCAGTACTCAAAAGACCACCCGTGATGTTTTAACGGGAATGTTAGAGCTTGATCATAACAGATGTGTTTTGTTCGATTGTGCCGGATTGCTATCTGAAACATCAGGCCAGATAGATGAGCTTGCACAGGAAGCTGCAATCGAAGCAATTAATAGCGCAGAGGTTATTTTATTCTGTATTGATAGTTCTAAAAATGATTTCAGTGAAGACCTTGAGATAGTAAATTTGATCCAGCCTGGCAAGATTATCGCGGTAGCAACTAAGGCTGACCTTATTAATGATAAAACAATAAACCTACCAAATGAACTATTAAACCGAGAATACATTTCAGTCAGCAGTGAGAATGGGTTTGGGCTTGATGAATTGAAACAGCTTATCAATAAGAAGTTGATAGAGGCTGGGGCAGCCATGGGGGAATCTGATGTCGCTGCTTTAGAGGCAGGGATCGCGCTTACGGCAAGGCACAAACAGGCAGTGTCAAAGGCTATTGGCAATATTACAGAGGCGATCAAAGCTCTTTGTCAAGGCAGTGACGAGGCTGCGGCGATGGTTATACGAGGGGCATATGAAGGGCTTGGCGAGATCGAGCAAGAACACGTGGACGAAAAGGTGTTAGACAAAATTTTCGGTCAGTTCTGTATAGGCAAGTAAAATCACAAAAAAATCCATAAAAATGGCCCTTTTTTATGCGCATATTTTGATTTGGTGTTTAGAAAATGGAATTTATGACAGCCCAATGAAGACTTAATTGGCCGGGTTTTGTGTGATGCGGCGGGTGAGCTCGTTCAATGTGGCGAGCATTTTGGGATCGTTTTCCTGGATATCACCGATCTTATTACAGGCGTGCATGACTGTGGTGTGGTCCCTGCCGCCAAGATGCCCCCCTATTTCGCCAAGGCTGTGATGTGTCAGGCTTCTGGCAAGGAACATGCAAATCTGGCGGGGTATTGTGATGCTCTGGCTTCTCTTTTTGCTCTGTAGGTCTGAGAGGCGAACGCCGTAATGGTCGGTGACAACCTCAATGATATCAGTGATACTAACGTTCCTTGTAGAATCGAATTCATCGCCAAGGGCCTCTTTGGCAAGTTCGAGAGTGATCTTCTGGCCGTTGGTCAATGCCATTGCCTGAAGGGTTGTGAGAGCCCCTTCGAGTTCCCTGATATTTGCCCGGACTTTCCTTGCTATGTATTCAGTAACCTCGTCAGAGACTTCCAGGCCTCTTAGATTGGCCTTTTTCTGCACAATGGCTACCCTGGTGTCATGACTGGGAGGATCGACCCGTGTGACAAGGCCCCAGCTGAATCTACTGATAAGTCTTTCCTCAAGGGAAGGGATATCAGAAGGGCTGGAGTCAGCACTTAGGATAATTTGTTTGCCGTTGTTATAAAGAGCGTTGAATGTGTGAAAGAATTCTTCCTGGCTCTGCTCGCGGTCGCTGAGAAACTGCACATCATCAATGACCAGTGCATCTACTTTTCTAAACTGGTTCTGGAAGCTGGAGAGCTTGCCCTGTTCAATAGCACGGATGAAGCGGTTAACGAATTCTTCACAGCTTAAAAACTCGATAACGGCATCATTGTGAGCTTTTCTTGTTGCGTGACAAAAAGCGTGGAGCAGATGAGTTTTTCCAAGGCCACTGTTACCATAGAGAAAAAGCGGATTATATGTATCGCCAGGTGACTGGCTGACAGCAACACAACTGGCATGAGCCAATCTGTTACTTGGGCCGACTACGAATGTGTCAAAAGAATAGTCAGGATGTAGTTTGAAGCTTTTCTGGTCAAGAGTTTTTGGAGGGCTCGGTTTTTTGCCTTCATAAACCGAGAAATCGACTGTAACTAAATGGCCGGTTATCTGCTGGGCGGCGAGGGTGAAACTTCTGGTACAACTGTCCTGCAGGAACTGTGCGGTAGCTTCGTCCGGACAGCCTATTACGAGCGCCCCTGCATCGAGGGCTAGTAATTGCAGCTTTTCAAACCATTTGCGTGTGTTACCGGGATCCAGAGTCTTTGCTCGTTCGACAATATCAGCAAATAAATCTTCTATCAGTTGTTTCGCCAACGCCGGTCTCCCCTGATACTATTTTATAACAACAAATTGCACTAATTAGCACAAATTATCTTTTATACGAATCAACCTTTACAAACTATTGCTTGTTAGCCGCTTAGGCGATCCAAGCTTAAATAATGCTATAAGATAAAGATTGCCGCGGCCTGATGCCCCGATAAACATCATCCAGACAAGACTCAGGCCTCGCAATGACAGTTCTAAAAAGCACAATAAAGGCTTGTTGTAAGCCTAAATCCCTAACGAAAGCCAAGTAAAATATTAAATCAAATTTCATGATTTTGTCAAAGGAAAAGGCTGAGATTCGGCAAAAAAGAAGGCAGCGATATTACTTGAAATATTAGCGGAATTTTGAGAAACTAACGAGCCAATAAATTAAGGAATAATAATGAGTATTTTCAGTAAAACATTAGATTATGTGAAAGACAGGCTCGGTAAGACGCGGGATAAGATCAGCTCTTCGATCTCGGCGGTATTGACGCTTGGTCGTAAAATAGATGACGAACTGCTGGATGAGCTTGAAGAGACATTGATAAGCGATGATATCGGTGTTGAGACTACAGATAAGCTAATAAGCGAACTTCGAGATGCTTATAAAGCCAAGAAAATAGTTAACAGCGAGGATATCGTACCTTTCTTAAAGGAGCACATGAAGGGATATTGGCCTCATGTTAACAGGCAATTAAAAACCTCAACGAGTAGGCCTACCGTAATACTTGTAGCTGGTGTTAACGGCTCAGGTAAGACGACAAGTATAGCTAAGCTCGCTTATACACTCAGCAGGAATAATGAGAATGTTATCGTCGCAGCATGTGATACATTCCGCGCGGCAGCGGTTGAGCAGCTGAGTATATGGGCAGAGCGGATCGGCGTGCAGATCGTTAAACATAAAAGCGGATCGGACCCGGCAGCGGTTGCTTATGACGCATGTGAAGCGGCTGTGGCCAGGGGAGTAGATTATCTTATCCTCGATACAGCGGGCAGACTGCATACTCAAAAAGACCTTATGCGAGAATTGACAAAGATACGTGACGTTGTAGCTAAGAAGATACCTGAGGCTCCGCATGAAGTATTGTTAGTGCTCGACGGGACGACGGGACAAAACGCAATCGCACAGGCAAAGATGTTCACTGAAGCGATAGATGTCACGGGCATATTTTTAGCTAAGCTCGATGGAACGGCACGTGGCGGTATAGTGGTAGCTATCAAGGATCAATTGGATATTCCCGTTAAGTTCGTAGGCTTGGGTGAGAAACCTGACGCAATAGCGGAATTCGACCCTGACGAGTTTGTCGAGGCGCTATTCGGTTAAATTTAGGGAATAGTCATTGCTGAAAGGTCAAGATTGTCGCATCGGCCTTTCGGCCGCCTCGCAATGATATATGACTAATTCTTCATTAGTAGCGGCTGGCCGGTTGCTTCAACAACACTTCGCCAGAGGTCGCTATCCGGATTGATTTTGTTTCTTTTAGCAACAGAGAGCTTGATCGGGATGTGTACAAAGCGATTATGCACAAGGCCTACCAAACATCCATTTTTACCTGCCATAGCCGCATGTGCAGCATTAGTACCCAAACGCGCACAGTAAATTGAATCAGCCGCGTTTGCAGGTGCACTTCTGATAATGTAACTTGGATCGATGTATTTAAGATTTATCTCCTGCTGCTTTGTTTTGAAATGGGTCTTGATTTTATCCTTTAATAATATACCAATATCGCCGAGGTTTTTATTACCTGAGGCATCGGTACCTTCGGCATCAATCAGATCCTGGCCTGCTCCTTCAGCTATCAAGATAACAGCATGGTTACGCCTTTGGAGCCTACTTTCTAAATGGGCAAGCAGCCCGTTCGGGCCATCCAGATCAAATGGAACCTCTGGTATAAAAACATAGTTAACATCATTAATTGCCAGAGCGGTATGAGCTGCAATGTAGCCAGACTCGCGCCCCATAACTTTTACGATACCAATTCCATTCATAGCGTCATGAGCCTCGACATGGGCACCAGCAACAGCATCGACAGCTTTTTCTACGGCAGTTTCAAAACCGAAGGATTTCTGGACAAAGCTGAGATCGTTATCAATAGTTTTTGGTATGCCAACAACAGTTAGCTCCAGATTTCGTTTTTTAGCTTCCTCTGCAATATCGAGAGCACCCTTCTGTGTCCCATCACCTCCAATAGTAAATAGCATGTTTATGCCCATGCTGTCGAGCTTATCAACGATTTCAGAAGTATGGTCACCATAGCCCCTTGAGGAGCCAAGAATAGTACCGCCATCACGGTGAATGTCATCAACCTCCTGAGGAGTAAGCTGGATCATAGGCAAGTTGAACTTTTCAATAAGACCGCGATAGCCGAACTTGATACCATAGATGGTCTTTACGCCATAGCGATACCAAAGACACATCACAATTGAACGGATAACGTCGTTGAGGCCCGGGCATAATCCGCCGCAGGTGCAGATAGCGGCGCGGACTTCATCCGGCTTGAAGTATATTTTTTCGCGCGGGCCGGCAACTTCGAGCCGGCCTGTTTTCAAAGAGTCTTGGTCATCTTTAACATCAATGTCATATAAAACATAATGGCCATCCTCGGCATAGTCGGCAACATAATCATCTATAACCTTTGATAGAACAATTGGGGAATCAATGGCTGGTTGGCCCAGGCAATCAATTGTGAAATCCAAATTTTCGTTCGTCATACTTTATACCTTTTTTCGCATCATTGTTTCTTCAATAATATCCTGCTATCCGCGACCACGCAGCCCTGCCCTTCCGGGTAAACGATGAGCGGATTGATATCAAGTTCTGCGATCTCCGAATGTTCCGTCAGCATCTGAGAGAGCCTTAGAATGCAGTCCTTGATAGCGTCTATATCACATGGCGGTTCGCCACGAATGCCTTTCAGGATCGTATAAGATTTAATAGTTTGTATCATAATTTCGGCACTGATCTCCCACATAGGGGCAATGCGGAAAGTAACGTCTTTAATAGCTTCGACGAAAGTACCGCCGAGACCGAACATGCAAACGGGGCCAAACTTTGGATCTCTCGCGGCACCGAGAATGACCTCGACGCCCTTTTTGCACATTGGCTCTATAATGACGCCTTCGATATCGGCTGAGGGATTGAAAGCTCTTGCATTGGCTATAATCTGTTCGTATGCCTGCCTGGCTTGCTCCCTGGATTTTATCTTTAGCTTTACGCCGCCGGCATCGAACTTGTGAACGATGTCAGGCGAACATATTTTCATAGCGGCCGGCAGAAGTTTTTCTTCGTCGATGTTGTCAATATCGGAAATATTTTTAAGCAAGTAACTCTGTAATACCGGGAAGCCGTAGCAGTTTAAAATATCGTTGGCCTGGTACTCGGAAAGATAATAGCTGTCAACGCCCTGCAGCTTTTCGGTTATTATTGTGTTCGCCTTCTCTTTTTGGGCTGGTAGTTCCCTGATCTGTCTGTGCTCGAGGGTCAACAGGTTGGAATAAAAGTTCATCGTTGACATTGCCCGAACAGCAGCTTCGGGGAAGGGATAGTTCGGGATGCCGTTTTGTTCAAGATGTTTTACGCCTTCTGAGACATCGACGATGCCCATAAAGGAGCAAAGGACTGTCTTGTCGATATCCTTTAAAACGCGGGGTACTATCTGGGCAGTTTCGAGGACGTTTGTCATGGCCTGTGGTGAGAGGATTATAATGGCACTATCAACATTTTCATCGTTTAGAATATGGCGGACAGCAGCTTCATACCGTTCGTGGGTCGCGTCGCCAATAACATCGACGGGATTGCGGATGCTGGCGGTTGGGGGCAGGTCCTCTTTTAGCTTTTGTTTTGTATCGTCTGAGAGCTGGGCCATTTGAAGTTTGTGCCTGACGGCAGCGTCGGTGGCCATGATACCGGGGCCGCCCGCGTTGGTTATAATGGCTACGCGATTGCCCTTTGGTATCGGCTGTTTTGAGAAGGCGACGGCATAATCGAAGAGATCGCTGATACCTTCGACTCTCATGATACCGCTCTGATAGAAGATAGCGTCATAGGCAGAGTCCAAACCAGCTAAAGACCCAGTATGAGAAGCGGCAGCTTTTGCGCCTTCCGCTGAGCGTCCTGATTTGATGGCAAGCATTGGCTTTTTGGCCTGCCACGTAATCTCTCTTGCAGTCTCAAGAAACTTTCGGCCGTCGGTTATGTCTTCGAGGTACATTAAAATCACATCAGTTTGCGGGTCGTCTTTCAGGTAGTTCAGCAGGTCAACTTCATTGATGTCCGCTTTGTTGCCGAAGCTAATAAATTTTGAGAAGCCGACATCCCTGCCATGGGCATAATCAAGCACCGCGGTGCAAAGAGCGCCGGACTGTGAGATGAATGCGATGTTGCCCGGCTTGGGCATCTTGGTAACAAAGCTGGCATTCATACAAACTTCAGGAGCATTGTTGATAACGCCGAGGCAATTGGGGCCTATCATGCTGATGCGGAATTGTTCGGCTGTTTGTTTTAGTTCGTTTTCGAGCTTAATGCCTTCAGGGCCAGTTTCTTTGAAGCCGGCAGTGATAATAATGACGCCTTTTATGCCCTTTTGGCCAGCTTGTTCGAGTACCTTGGAGACGATCTTGGCAGGAACAATAATAACCGCCAGGTCAACTTCATCAGGGATGTCGAGCAGTGAAGGATAAGCCTTTACGCTCTGTACAGATTTGGCCTTTGGATTGACGGGGTAAAGTATGCCCTGGTAGTCAGCATTCAGCAGATTTCTGAAAACTGCAAGGCCGACACTGCCGGGACGATTTGTGGCTCCGACGACAGCAATGGATTTTGGGGCCATTATTGACTCGATGTTTTCAGGCATTATGCTTTCCCCTTTTTGTTTAGTTATCAGCGGTGAGTTTGTGTACTATTACAGCGCTTGTGGCATCAGCAGCGCCTATAGGCTCGCCGGTTAGCAGTACGATCTTGTCACCGGGTTTATGCCACCGGCGTTCGAGAATTAATTTGTCTGTAAGGTGAATAAATTCCTGAGTATCTTGAGGTATCTCTCTGCATCTTGGGATAACTCCATAATGCAGGCACATCTGGCGGCAAACTCTTTCGTTAGAACTGAAAGCCAAAATGGGCACATCGATACGGGCTTTACTTAAAAGTCTTGCGGTTGAGCCAGACTGCGACCAGACGGCTACGATCCTGACATCTATGTCTTCTGTCATTTGAGCGACGCTATGAGCTATAGCGGCGCTAAGCTGCAGTTCCTGGCCTGTATCTATCTTGGGATAAACAACGTTTCCCTCTTCGAGATATGCTTCTGTAACTTCCGCAATTCGACAAATTGTACGGGCAGCTTCAACCGGATATTTTCCAACTGCAGTTTCACCAGATAGCATAACCGCATCGGCAAAATCCATGATGGCATTTGCGACATCGGAAACCTCGGCCCTTGTAGGAGTCGGGCTTTCTATCATGCTCTGGAGCATCTGGGTGGCTACTATGACAGGTTTACCGAGTTTTCTGCACAGATGGGTTATATGCTTTTGGATGAGCGGGACCCGGGCAATATCAACTTCGACACCAAGGTCGCCACGGGCAACGAGAATAATGTCGCTTGCTTTGGCTATGTCTTCGAGGTTTTCAAGGGCGGCAGCAGTTTCTATTTTAGCTATCACCTTAATGTCAGAGCCAACTCTTTCGATATGGGATTTCAGTTGCCTGATCTCGTCACCGCTTCGGACAAAACTAAGCGCGAGGAAATCGAAGTTGTTCTGGATAGCCCAGTCCACGCACTGCCAGTCGTTATCGGTTATCGATGGTGCGCTGACCGTGGAGTCGGGCAGATTGATGCCCTTTCTTATCTTTAAGGTGCCGGGAACTTCGACAAGGCATACAACTTTATTATCTTCATGCCTTAATGCCCGCAGGATAATTTGCCCGTCGTCTATCAATATACGATCACCATCTTTGACGTCGCGTGCGAAATTCTCGTATGTGGTTCCAATCAGCGGTGCTTCGGGTTTGAACTGGCCGGAGATTATTGTTATCTCTTCGCCAACTTCGATTTTCCGGCCTGGTGAGTCGATATGACCAAGACGTATCTTCGGCCCGCAAAGATCACCAAGCACGGCGGTTGTATGGTGATGCCGCTCGCGAGCGGTGTTGAATTGTTCGAGCAACTCGGCATGCTTTTCGAGCGTACCGTGAGAAAAGTTGAGACGAAATACGTCAACACCGCAATCAACCATTGACCTGATGGTATCAGCCGTATTGCAGCACGGCCCGAGGGTCGCAATTATTTTGGTCTTGATCATCTAAAAATCTACAACAAAAAGACGACAAATGCTGGTTTCGTCATTAAAAACGTCTTTTGAATTCATAAAGTCAGAGGCTCTAAGGATTAAATACGTTATCAGACCTTTGGATAATTGCCAAGATAATATGTCTTGGGCAGTCCTCCGGTCAAAGGCATCGCGTATTTAACAAATGCGTCGGTGACTCCGTTGCCGTCCTTATTTATATATTCTTTGGGCATTTCTTTGGCGAATTCTGCAACGTTTCGCAGTTCCGTACAGCCTAATTCTGAGGCGTAATTCTCGCCTTCGCCGGTTCTGTTAATGATAACCGAGCCGCTCTGCTCGTTCATCGAAAGTTTTACGGCTTCACGACCGCAGGCTCTGGCTTCGTCAACGTCAACCTTTGACTGGAAGCCAACGAAGCTTCTCTGGAGATAGCCGAAGGTGTCGGCGCGAACGCGTTTGATCTTGAGCTTGGTTTTGACCTGTGAAGACAGGAAATCGGCCAGAGCGCCGGTTCCAGAGAGCTGGATATTACCGTGAGCATCTTTTTCCTCAGTCGAAATGACCTTCTTAGTCCAAGGAGTGCCATCGGTATCTGTGATGCCTTCGCTGACTGCAACCACGCAGCGACCAAGCTTTTTGTAAACTTTGTCAATATCACCGGCAAACTGCTCCATTGAAACGCCGCGTTCGGGCATATAGATAAGATGCGGGCCGTCGTCGTCACGCTGTTTGCCGAGGGCTGTGGCAGCGGTCAAATAGCCGGCGTGTCTGCCCATGATGACGTCGATCTTAACACCGGGCAGTGCCCTGTTGTCGAGGTCGTCGCCCATGACCGCGCAAGCTACGAATTTAGCAGCAGTGCCGTAACCCGGGCAGTGGTCGGTCACCAAAAGGTCGTTGTCGATAGTCTTTGGAATATGAAAAGCTCTCATCTCATAGCCAACTTCAGCGGCCATTACGTTTACGATGTGAGCGGTATTAGCAGAATCGTTGCCACCAATATAGAAGAAGTACCTTACATTTCTCTCCTTAAAGACATCGAAGATCTTGGCACAGAATTCTTTGTCAGGCTTGGAACGGCTAGAGCCAAGGGCAGCTGACGGGCAACTTGCGATGCCTTCGAGATCCTGGATGGAGATGTTCTTGAGATCGACAAAGTTACCGTTAACTATTCCGTCAACGGCGTGGACAGCGCCGTATAGATTCTCTATTTCGTTATGTTTGCATACTTCTTCAATTACGCCGGCCAGCGAGGCGTTAATAACGCCGGTCGGGCCGCCTGATTGACCTACTACCGCATTTGCTTTTGGTGCACTTGTCATTTTAAACCTGCTCCGTTAAAAAACCGTTTTATTACCATACGTACAAAAGGGCATATTATACAGATACATGACGACGAAACAAGCCTTAAGAGTAAAAATGGCTTAAAATCCCCTAAGAAAGAGGTCTTATGGGCTTGTTTATACTTCTACAGCTTTTGAGATGGAGAGGAAATAGAGATATTTGGAAATTACTGGTTTGTTAAGGATGGTAGCGACAGCTTGTGTGTAGGTGTTTAGCTGAATGCGGTACAGCTCGGTTCGCTGGACGAGGTCAGAATCACCCTTTATATTGTCAGTTTTAAAATCAATAATTATGAGCCCTTGGGGAGTTTCAATTAGCATGTCTATGATACCCTGAATGATGACTTCGTCATCAGTGGCTCGTGGTTCGTGGCTCGTGGCCCCTCTGGTTGAAGAATTATCCACAGGCTGGGTAAATGTGAACTGCCATTCGCGGAAGATCTTATTATTTTTGTTGAGGGCGCGTTTGCCTAAGTCTGTCTGGAAAAATTCAACGATAGAATTAACATCAATTTTGACAGCTGCTTCAGGATCGATATTATTAGAAGCAATTAATTCCTCAATCGTCCTGTTTACAGTCTCCTTATTGACATCGTTGTTTAAATCCAGCTGTGAGATGACAAGGTGGGTTGCGGTACCAATGACAAGCCCGCTATCAAAGGTCTTTGTTTTCTGTTCGTCAGTCATTAAGGCAAGCGGTTGACGATTCAATGTCGGTAGGTAACGCGCGAGAGCAAATTCATCGTTTTGGTGAGTTAATTGAGAGACAGATTGTTTGGCCTGTGTAACGGTCATGGCTCGAAAATCATAGTCCCAGAGTACAGAGGCTTTAACTTTTTCGAGCAGCTGAGAGCCGGCTTTGGCCGATCTCTTCTTGGAAGGTTGTTTTGTTTGCTTTCTTAGTTTCTGGATGAATTTATCAAACTTATCGAGCTGTTTTTCCCTATACAAATTAACATCGAGCATCTTCTCATCCTTTGGCTGTAGAAGTTCAGTTTCAAAGGCGGTGTGCAATTCGTGCCTGTCCGAGAGGCCATAAAGAAGCCATTCGATTGCCCTTCTGCTATCTGAGAGCATTTGGCTGGAAATATCCGAGCCCTGATAATAACCTCGAGTAAGCAGCTGATTGTATTTTTCGAGTTTGCCGGTTCCGCAGAGGATAAGTCTTTGTTTGGCACGTGTCATAGCAACGTAAAGAATTCTCATTTCCTCGGCAAGGGACTCGGTGCGTTTTTGTTCGACAAGTATCTGATGTGCGACAGTAGAGAGTTTATTCTTTTGGGCGTCGATAATTTTCAGGCCCATGGGTATATCCATTGCGAGCAGGAGATCGCTGTTGATGCTTCGGTGATTAAAAGTGCTTTCGAGCTCAGCAAGAAATACTACAGGAAATTCAAGGCCTTTGCTTTTATGAACGCTCATAATTCTAACCGCGTTACCCGCTGTTTCCTCGGGCTCGGCTCCAGCCCAGTTGACGTCCTGATCCTGAAGTTTCTCTATAAATTGTATGAAACGGCTGAGTGAAGCCTGGTTATTCGAAGAGAATTTTTCGAACTGTATCGCCCTGTCGTGGAGCTTTAGAAGATTGGCGTGTCGGACTGGACCGTTCGGCAATGCTGAAACGAAAGCCAGCATAGAGCTTTGGCTGTATATTCGCCAGATCAGATCGGCGATGCTATCGATGCGAGCCTGGGAACGCCATCGTTGTAATTGTTCCATTATTGTTTCAAGTTTATTTTTCAATTTCTTGTCCGGGCCTGAATTGATGTATCTTTGAAGGCAGCTATAGAACCCACAAGTTTCATCGATATTATGAAGCCTGATGCAAGTAAGCTCACTTTCCGAGATTTTGAATAAAGGGCTGCGCAGGACGGAGGTAAGCTCGATATCCCTTTGCGGGTTGTCGAGCACTTTCAATAAGCAGAGGCAGTCATTTATCTCCGTAGCCTCGAAAAAGCCGGCAGCGGAATCACAACTGACGGGGATGTCTGCGAGCTGTAATATTTCGACGTAGTTGTTAGCCTTTTGGGCTATCGAACGCATGAGAATGACGATGTCACTGTATTGTACCTGCCTGTTGGTATCCAAATCTTTATCATATATAAGGAAATTATCCGAATTGATAATTTCCTTGATGCGATTGGCTATCATGGCGGCTTGTTTTTGCTGCAGGCTGACACTGATCTCGTCAGACTCATTATTATCATCCTCAAGTTGTTGTTGACTGTCGAGCAGGTGAAGTTCAACCTGAGGATTTTCAGCCTTTTGTTTTTCCAGGCCAGGCCTTAACATTGCCGAATCGTCATATTCGATACCGGCCATGGGCTCGGACATTATGCGGGCAAAGATGTGGTTTACAAAATCAAGAACACCTTCAGCAGAACGGAAGTTTTTGTTGAGGTCAACCCTTCGAGGCTGATCAACTTGTTTAGGCTCAGTAGATGCCAGCTTTAAGTCGTCAACAAATATCTGAGGCTGGGCGCCTCTGAAAGCATAGATGCTCTGTTTGACATCGCCGACGACGAAAATATTGTTTTGACCGCTTATTAACTCTATGATCTGTTTCTGGACGGGATTGATGTCCTGATATTCGTCAACGAAGATAAATTTGTATCTTCGACGTAATGTTAAGGCAGTGTCAGATGGTTCGAGTTTTTCTGCTTCGATATTCTTTGTCAGAAGATTTAACGTGAATCTCTCAAGGTCGGCAAAGTCAAGACGGTTAATGCTACTCTTTGAACGCTCATAAAATTGCTCGAATTGTTTTGTCAATTCTACAAGGACTTTTATTTGTCGATCCGAAGTTGGCTTGACTTGGTCAAGATAGTCAGGATTAAGTATAGCTAAATCTTTTATTGCTTTTATATTTACCGATGCGTTGCGCACCATCTCCTGCAAAGTTTCAGCAAGCAAATCATTAATATCTTTGGGCTTTTGGACTGTGAGCCTGCCAACGGAATTAATGGCTTCAGCAAACCTGGGCCAGTTGTCATCATTTAGTATTCTGAGCAGGTTTTCAGTTACGTTAATGTGGCTGGTGTGAAGTTTTGAGGCCCATTTGCCATCGTTGTCCTGCTGCTGGTAAATTCGCAGGGCATGGTTTAATTGCTCGAGAACTGCGTTAAGGCGTTTAGCAATTATTTGTTTTTGTATTACCCCTAACTTGCCAGTTTCAGTCATTTCAACAGCATCAGCGAACCATTTTTCTTTGCAGATAACAGATTCGAGATGGTTGCTTATATCAATAATATTCTGCAAAAACGAATTTTTACCGGTTACTTTTCTATTTTTGAAAAGCTCTCTTAAAGATTGACCAAGATCGTCCTGCTCCCATGCCCAGTCAATCGTCTGCTGGAGTGCGTTGGCTTTTAGCAGCCGCTGCTGGTCTTCATCGACAATCCCAAAAGCAGGGTCGAGGCCGAGTGTGTGGAAATGCTCGGTAAGCAGTCGCTTACAAAAAGAGTGTATCGTGCTAATATCAGCACCGGGCAGTAGAGTGAGCTGATACTTCAGATGTGGAGCTTGGGTAAGCTTGTAAGCTTCTGTTAACTGCTTTGCAATTCTTTCACGCATCTGCTCAGCAGCTGCGTCGGTAAATGTCAGGACGAGGATGCTCCAAATATCAGGGCAAATATTTTTGTCAGCGACTACATCAACACATCGACCCGACAGGACAGCGGTTTTGCCGGTACCGGCGGAGGCAGTGACAAGGACGTTGCGGTCACGCTCGGTGATAGCTGCGGATTGCTGGGTGGTCCATTTTATTTTCTTATCGGCCATCACAGCCCTCCAGTTTCTGCAAGACCTGATCCTTGCCAAGTGAATCAAGGATGCGATAGTCAGTGACTCGCCAGTCGAAGCGACATAGAGATCGGTAATCGCAATTCGTACAGGGAGAATTGGTGCCCAAACGATAAGGGCTTACGTCTATGTCGCCTTTGATGATTTGATCGGCTAATGCAATTATTTTCGCTTTAGTTGCATTGGTTATCAATGCAAAATCGTCTGGTTTTAAAGCACCGCTTATAGAATAGCTACCGTATTGGGCCTTGTCTTTTGAGAGCATGAAATTGTAATATTTGCTCCATCCTTTTTCTATTTGAGCGTCGAGTCTGTTGAAGCATTGGCCGTTGAATATGCCTTTTGCTTTTATGGAATTGTTCTCTATGGGTATATAAAAAGCGCCGACAGGTTTGCAGTCAAGCTGGCTATGCTTGACAGCGAGCATGTAAATGGCAAGCTGCATATCGATACCGTAGTAAAATTTACGCCAACTGAATGTCCTATCTGATAATTTGTAATCGAAGATCGTTGCTAATTTACCTTCATCAGTGTCAGCGATATCAAGCCGGTCTATATATCCTTTGAGTATAAGCTTTCTCTTATCATCAAAAGGCTGTGAAAATTCGCCAAGAGCATCTTGTTCGTAGCCGAAATCAGCTTCGGTCATTTCAGGGCGGAACCGTCCCGCTGCTATCATTTGCGAGACGGCTATAACGAAATCTTCAATAGTTTCGCGAGCAGTTTCGATGATATACGCATTGTGCTTGCTGTGCTTTAATAAAGACTTTATAAAACTGTCTTCATCGAGCAGCTTATCTATCTGGGCATTTAATATCTCAAGCAATTTTTCTTTATCGATAGTTGTTATATCAAGCTTATCCTTGTTGAGTTTTTTTATTAGCTCCTCGAGTATTTTATGATAGAATCGGCCTTTGTCTAAAGGTTTGAATTCGAATTCTTTTCGAGGCTGGAGTTTTAGAATATATCGCGAAAAATACTGGAACGGACAGGATGCGAAGCTGCTTAGCTTCGTGGCTGAGGCTTTGAGTGTAACAGTAAAAAAGTTTTTAATAATCTTATCATCAAGCTGCGCTTTATTATCGTAATTAAGAGCTGAGTTGACAGTATCACTGACATCATTCAGGTCTTTGTCGTTAGTTAATTCATCAAGCAGCGCTAAAAGTTTATTTTCCTGTTTGTTATCAGCTTCGGCGTGCAATTTTGAGCAGAGTAATTGTTTTAGCTGGGCCCTGGTCTGGATGTTTTCGATGTTTATATCGTCGCTGGAAACTTTCTCGGGCTGGAGGTCATTAAATAATTGCGTGAGTCTTTGAACATAGCCGGAGCAGACGGCGGTTTTGCCTTTTGAATCCACGACAGGATAGCTTAGACAGAGATATTCGGCTGCTCGGGTAAAAGCGATATAGGCAAGGTAGTCTCTCTGGGTTAGTTTGTCCCTTACTCCGGGGCCGAGTTCGAGGCCTGCTGAGCGAGCATTTGCATGGTCGGGTTCGGTTAAGACACTATCATAGTCAAGCAGGACTGGGAACTGCTTTTGCGTACAGCCGATCAGGAATACGGCTTTGAGGTCGGGATGCCTGCTTCGCTCGATATTACCTACCAAGACCTGGTCGAGACGAGGTGGAATCAGGGCTAAGGTCATTTGCGAGAAAGCTGCTGTCAGGATCTCGATATATTCCTGAGGTTTCAGTTGTAAGCCCTGGAAAATTCTTAATAGCTCATCGAAGCCGTCACAGAAACGTTCATAAAACTGTATATGAGTTTGAGCAAGCTGCTCGTTATTAGATTTATGGGTAAATTTGATCCAATCATTTAATTGCTCGATCACTTTCAATTCTTCAAGAAATTGAAAAATGATCTTAGTGAATTGGGCAGGCTCTAATAATTGGCTTTCGAATAATTGTTTTTTTAGATTCATCAGCGGCAAGACAACTTTCCTGCGAATCTTATCAACATATTCATTATCAAAGCTATCTGTATCAGGAGCATAATCCCAATCGTTCTTGTCGTTCCAATCTTTATCGCCAATACCGTAAGCAATGCAGTAGTTCTCGAGCAGATCGATGTCGTCGGGCTCAATTGGTATTAAGCCGGTCTTCAAGTAACTTATCACTTCTGTTTGTGTGAATCCCTGTAAGACCATGGATAATGCTGTGGTTAACATACTTATTATAATGTGGCGGGCAAGCGGTTTTCGACGGTCGATGAAATACGGCACATCGAAATCATCGAGATAGGCACAGAGATAATGTTCGTATAATTCTATGTCCGAAGCTATGATGGCAATGTCACGATAACGATATCCTCTTTCTTCGACGAGGCTACGAATGCGGCTGGCAACATACTGGGCCTCACTTCGAGCGTTGGCTGCAGCAGCGATAGTAACGCTATTGCCAGATGAAGCAACTGTAGGCTCGAGTTCAAAAAGCTGATCTTCAATATGAGCTAAGGCTGGGCCGTTAGAGAATCGCAAAGGTTTATCAAGAATTATAGGGACTTCGAGTTTTACTTTTGTTTTTTTGATAATGTCCTGCAACTCGAAATAAGTTTTCGCAGTTGGAGCAAAAAGGTTAGTTGGGTCAAAGTGATCCTTATGTTCGACAGCATCAGGGTCAAGGCATAAAGCGATATAAGATTGTTGGGCGGTACTTATCAGGCCTGAAAGAACGGAAAGTTCGCTCTGTGTAAATCCGGCGAAGCCATCGAGCCAAACCTTCGCACCTTTTGTAATCTCAGATTCAGCTATTACTTTTGAGAGTTTGCTGAGCTGGGCTTCGGAATCGAAGAATTTATCTTGGGTAAATTTCGTGTACTCTTTGAAGAGTAAAGCGATGTCCCGGAACTTCGCAGCAGTTGAGCTTTCGGGATCATATTTTTCTATTGCAGCGACAAGCTCATCGATGTCATCTGCATCTCGGCCAAATTGTTGTATTTCGGTAATGGTTTGGGCAATAGCCTGGGCGGTGCCGGTTTGTTTGGAGGCTCTGCTGAAAACTCCAAGCGAATCCGAATGTTCGCGTAGCAACCTCTGGACTATCATGGCACGGGCAGTTGAGGTTAGGTTTGTACGGGCGTTGTTTTTGCCGAGTAGTAAAAATTGCAGCCTCTGGAAGCTCAGGATGTTGAGGTGATGATAACCCTTTATACGGTCATTGCTTAGGATGGCGCGCTCGGCCTGGTATGTGGCCTGTTCGGGTACGAGCAGGATGAGCGGGCTTGAATCGGAATCATCGAGCAAGGCCTGTGTTATTGCATCGATGCAATGACAGGTCTTGCCGGAGCCGCTTTTTCCTAAAATGAACCTTGCTGACACTGTTAATCCCTCAACATACAAAAAAACTACGACTTTTTTACCACAACAGCCATTTTATTGCAAACTCATCTCGATTATGACGATATATACAGGTAAGATTTTAAAGGTAAATGAAAATATTTTTTGGAGAATAAAGCAATGCTAACTAGAAAAAATCTTATTGGATTAACTGTTGTAGCATGTACTATGGCCATTGTGCTGTTTTTAAGCAGTTCTTTTGCCCTTGAAAAAACTGTCGAAGTCAATCCCGAAATCACCCTGCCTCAACTTCCAGCTGACGGTCATCATGCTGTAATGGCTAAGCTCGATAGGATCGAAAGAGGCATTCAGCTCTTATCTGTAAGATTAGCTGCTATAGAAAATCATATAGGCATCAAAAAGGCCGGTTGCGCAAGCAAATGCTCCACAGATAAGGCATCCTGCAGCTCAGGCGCAAAAGTTTGTACAAAAGAAGCGGCACAGAAATGCAAAGTCGAAAAAGCATGTTGCGGAAGTGAAAAGTGCAAAGCTAAAGCCACTTCTAAAGCAAGTTGCGGATCTGAACCAAGCAGCTTAGGATGCAACAATGTAAGCTCAGGATGCCCGCTGAAAAAGCAATAATAGAATCAAGCTTCGAGCGGTTTATACAGTTTTTCAGGTTTTTCGCCAAGCGTGTTTGTAAGAGTGCCAAGGTTTTCTATTTGACATTTAATGATGTCTCCTGGCTTGAGGAAGTTACCTGTAGCCATGCCCACGCCGTGCGGCGTGCCGGTTGCTATGATATCGCCGGGCTCTAATGTCATTATATGACTGATAAATGAGACGATATCGGCTACGTGGTATATCATCTGCGAGGTATTGGCGTCTTGGCGAACTTCGTCATTGACAGTCAATTTCATGGTGAGATTCTGGGGATCCGGGATTTCATCTTTAGTGACAAGGTATGGGCCCATAGGGCAAAAACCGTCCGACCATTTACCGTTTAGCCAGTCGTAGAATTCGTCCCAAGGACGTTGCTTTCTGGCCTCTTTGAAAGTCACAGAGCGCGCAGAAACGTCGTTTACTATTGTATAGCCTGCTACATGATCGAGGGCGTCATCAATACGAACACAGCGAGTTTTTCTGCCAATAATGACAGCCAGTTCCAGTTCGTAGTCAACTTCATCGCTGTACATGGGATAGGCAATAGTATCACCGTCGCCTATAACGGCAGTTGAGGGCATAATGAAAGGTCTGGGCACAGTGTTCGTTCTGGGTGATTCTGTGAGGCCAAGTTTCAGGCCGCCTTCAATTATATGTTTTGCATAATTACCAGCCAGGGCGAGGATCTTGCCGGGACGAGGAATCGGGGCAAGAATTTTTACTGAATCGATGGGAATCATATTTTCAGTTGTATTTGACAAGCTGCATACCTTTTCAAGACAGCCTGGTCTTTCTAAGATATTTAATATGCTTCTTGGGGCGTTATCGCCCTGCCAGTTGGACGGGATATCTATAATCGAAGAATCTATGACAAGCCCGCATGAAATGGAATTATCTTTTTTGTATGTTAGAAGCTTCATTTAATACCCCTTAAAATACAGTTGTTTGGCGACAATGTGATAATATCAGAATTCGCTTGAAATTCAATTATTCAAACGTTCTAATGGTTATTTAAATAAACGATTTGAGCCACGGAGGTTCATTTATGACCGAGACAAAGACAGATTTTAAGAAACGTGTAAAAGGCTTTTTTTCCAAAACAGTAAGCACTCTGAATCCGCGCCGGCTGATGAAGCGGAATGATTACCATCCGGAACTGACTGAAAACGGCCTTTTGACAGATATTTCTCAACGTAAAGAGCAAATCAATGAGGAATCGCAAAATTCTGACAACGCAATTGTGAGATCAGCTGAACCAGCTAAGAATGAGCAATTGGAAAAGCTGCAGGAAGGTTTTAACCAACTTATCGGGCAGCTCGGCAATATTAATCAAAACCTTTCAAGTCAGCTTACACAGCATCAGGCTTTGATGGAACGACTCGACAAGCTGCCGGAGATGCTTGAGAATTTTGCGCCAAGTATAGATAATCAAACAAAACTCACCGAGCAGATGTTAGAAAATCTGAAATCTGAATCAGTTAAGAATCAGCAATTTTCCGACTCTGTCGAAAAGATCCCGGTAGAGATAGCGAAACAGACCGACGCTTTGGAAAATATCGACCAACAACTGGCAGCAGCAGCAGATTCTGATGTTCGAATGGCACAAAGCTTCGATAAATTCAGGAATAGTATCGAAAAACTCGACCAGAGCACCGGCAGCCAGAGAGACAGTATTATGCAGATGAGCAAGACATTCGCGGCGAGTGATCGTTATCTGAAATATATCATCGCCCGCGATAAGAAACGAATGTTCTGGCTGTTTGTAACTTCATTGAGCGTCTGCGCCGCGGTAGTTCTTATCCTTACAGGAATTATTATCTATCTAAGCCAATAGACGCTAAGTTTGGTTAAAAATTTTTCCTGTGTAAGAGTTTGAAAAATATGGACATAGGAAAGTAAGAGTCTGTATAGTTTAAAAAAACATGTAAATTTGAATTTTTCTCTTGTTGCAAGTTGTTGCGCGCGTTAAATTAAGAGTGTTCTTTGGGAAATCAATAAAATGACTTCAGGTCTTCAAACGCAAATGTGTTTGAGGATAATTTTAAAGGGAACTCGGTGAAAATCCGAGACGGTCGCGCCGCTGTGAGCGATGCTCCGGTCAATGCCGGAAATCCGCGAAACGTTATCCCACTGTCATATTGACGGGAAGGGGCTTCGTGGTAGTCGCAAGTCAGAAAACCTGCCTGTAGTTAGCTGACAATATTAGTGTTCTCGCGATTGGAACGCAGCTATCCGGCTGATGCCGCTCTTAAGAAGAAGCAAACTCGGCCGAATGAACAGGACGATTTAAAACCGTCATTCCTCTCGCGGAATGACGGTTTTTTTATTGGCATTATCGGACCTGGTTTTCAGGCCCAATCAACATTGAAAGGAGATAAAGGGCATAAAGGGATTTGCAGTCCAACATAAAAAAATAAGAGCAATAAAAATCGAGAGAGAAGGAATTACAAGCGGCATTTAAATAAGCCCGCGCAAAATTCAAAGATTATTGCTCCCGTGAATTTTAACAACAATTGAATTTTTTTTGAAGAGGAGAGTGAGTATGGCTTCGGAGAAGGTGACTCGGAGGAGGGTGTATGAATTTGCAGTTTTTGTATTAAGTGTTTCAGTTTGTTTTGCAGTACCTATTGAAGTTGGAGACGGCAATAGCAGCGCTCAACTTTATATTGAATGGAAAGACGGATTTATCTTGGAATATTCCGTCAGCTTTGAATCGGCAAGCATAACCGGCCTTGAATTATTCGATATTGTCGAGGCTGAAACAACGCTTGAAACAGTTAGGGAAGACTTTGGTTTTGGAATTTTTGTAGATGGCATTAGTTACGAAGACCACAACAATATTGGCTTCGGAGGAGGCGACGACTGGTGGCATTACTGGATTAACAACGATGACGGCCAGGGCTGGAAAAGTCCCGCTTATGGTGTCGCCGACCGTATACTTTATGACGGTGACTCAGACGGTTGGATCTACGGCCACGGCGGGGAACCAATCCCAGAACCGGCAACGATCGCATTATTTGCCATTGGTGCCTTGGTATTTCGCAAACGATGCAGGAGAACGTAATACAACAAATGTATATCTCACCACAACGTATGGATGGGGCTGTAGCTACAGCCCCGTTCATTATTTTATTGATAGTGATTACCTGATGTTTAGAAATTATTGTATATATGCCGCTGTGATGCTGTTAATTATCGGCTTTGATTCTACAGCCTATAAGTATGACCCTAACGATTTTGCGATGGAAGTTGTCGACTACGTTGAGGGCACGGATATGGATGTAGATTATATCGACGGTAATGATTTCAATAACCCTAACAACGCACTGGGCAGGCCCACCATTGATACAACAGGTGACGGTTGGTACATAACACCATGGGATCAGAATGTGCCGGTTGTGAGCGTTTATGCACCTTTTAGAGCCTATGAGATGGTTTCAGTAGGCTTGGGCGGGCGGCTAATCTTGAAATTCAACCATAATGTCTCAGACGATGAAAATAATCCACACGGTATAGATTTTATAATTTTCGGTAATGCCCTGCAGGAGATCGGCGGTGAGGATCCTTGGCTTAATGGAGATCCAAACAATTTTACGATAGACTCTAATGATGTAATAGAAGATGACGGCTGGGTATGGGTCAGTCAGACAGGTGATATTAACGAGCCCAATGATTGGTATAAGTTCCCTGCTAATCATTTCGCTGACAGGTGGGCTCCTACTTTCGGCAGGATTTATGATCCGTGTAATCCTGACACCAATATCGGCACATGGAACCTGTGGTGGGGTGAGCCTACCAATCCACTGATACCGCTGGCCCCGAACCTTACACCGGATGATTTTATGGGTGAGACAGTGGCGTATATGTCACAAGTTTACGGAAAATCAGCTGGAGGATCGGGATTCGATCTGCAGTGGCTTGATGCCAACGACTATAATGACTTGGCGGTTGACCCCAATACGGGGCGTAAATGGATAAGATACATTCGGATCGAGGATGATGGTTACTATGTACCAGAAGTAGATGCTGTCTCGGATGTGGCTTGTTGCGGTGACTACAAGCACCCGTTCCCGGCTGGTGATATAGATAAAAACTGCCGGGTTAATTTCTATGACCTTAAGCTTTTGGCAGACTACTGGCTCTACGACATAACTGGGCCGGGGCAGCCAGCTAATGACGCTGACATTTATGATGATGACGAAATAGACTTCAAGGATTTTTCAATATTGGCCCAAACCTGGTTGATGTGCACGTGGCAATGTCAATAAGTACGCTCGATCAAGGAGGATAATAACCATGAAGAACAAAGGCTTTACTCTAATAGAGTTACTTGTTGTTATATCAGTAATCGCAGTGCTGATGTCGATGTTGGTGCCCTGCCTTGGTATGGCCCGTAAGAAATGTCAGGCTGTTAGCTGTCAAAGCAATTTGAGGCAATTCGTTTTCGCGGCACAGACATATGCGGCAAATAACAATGACTTTTATCCACCGAGCCGAATAAGAACAACAGCAGACGAAGGTAAAGATATCTTTTGGGATTTTATACACTTCGAGACATCAAGCAGCAGTTCAAATGCTCAAGGAGCAGGTGGCACGCCACAGGCGGTAATTACCGAGCCGGGTTTGCTCTGGCTCGGAGATACAATTCAAAAAGTACAGCAATGTCCTGTATATAAAGGTTTGTCGAACACACCTTACGATCCTTTCACAGGTTACAATTATAACACCAGCTATATAGGGCATTACAATCCGGACAGACGAATATATACCTCTAAAGTAACACAAGTTAGAAGAGCAGATAATTGCATTATATTCGGTGATGGTGAATTTTATAGTGGAGCGAATAAATTTATGCGTTCACCGTTCAAAAGCCCAAAAGATGGGTTTTCTTTTCGCGAGGGAGGAACACAAGGATTCAGGCATAATGAGAAAACCAATATAGCCTGGTGTGACGGGCATGTTAGCTCTCAAAAAGAATACTATACCGAGACACTTCCTAAAGGTCAGAAAAAAATCGAAAAGCATAACAAAACAGCGCAGGTCAAGACAGGCTTTATCTCTGCCGACAATAGTGCTTATGATTTGAAATAAAGTCACCCAAAAGCTACAATAGCCGTATGGTAAAGGCAAAGTTAAATAAGGCTTTCTCCGTTTTATGGCACAGTGTTAATCATCTCCTATGGCCTTGTGTCTGCATTAACTGTAAGGCACACATCGCTGAAACGGATGACCATCTTTGTAACAAATGCTGGGAGGAACTTTTAAGCTGCACCAGTGGATTTTACTGCCCTACCTGCGGATGTGATACAACGCCCTACGGCTTAGTCAATAATAGATGTCCAGCCTGTCATGATAGAGAATTTCATTTTGATGGACTAGCTCGGGTTGGCATTTATAGAGATGCCCTTAGGGATTTAACCCTTGGCTTTAAAAATGATGTTTGTGAGCTTGATCTTTTATTAGGTAAATTAGTGACAGCGGCTTTATCCGGAGTGGGATTCACCCAACATATTGATTTTTTTGCACCGGTGCCACTACACTGGATAAGGCGATTTAATCGCGGTTATAACCAATCTCATTTGATTGCGAAACGACTGAGGTTCAAAACCACACAAATTAACACTGATCTCGTGAGAATCCGCAATACCAAACCTCAAATCACATCAGCCAGTATTAGTAAGAGGATGCGGAATGTTGCAGGGGCCTTTGCAGTTAGAAAAGGACACCGTTTTAAAGACAAAACCATCTGTCTGGTGGACGACATTAAAACAACAGGGGCAACACTGAATGAATGCGCTAAAGTATTAAAAGAGGCAGGTGCCGTAAAGGTTTACGCAGTGGTTATAGCAGTAGCTGGCCAGAATCAGAATTAATCAGTCAATATCTTGTCACTCCAAGCATAATTGAAATACTACTGATTCAAAATCTACAGCCGTTCATACTTGATGGCTGCTTTATGCATTCCGTTAATTCTGTCACCTTTTACTATAGCTGGAGAATACCGCTCATTACGCGGCTGGAGCCTGATAGTTCCATCCTTTTCAAAAAATACCCGCTTAAAGGTTGTTTCGCCTGAACCCTCAAAATTAATAAAACAGTCATCGCCGTTTTTAACTTCAAGTTCAGGCGAGAATACAATTATGTCACCTTCTATGAATTTCGGCTCCATGGCATCACCAACAATTCTAACAGCAAAAGCATTTGGATCGTGAATGTCCGGACAGCGAACATAATCATGAGCGATACCAACAGGATAATCTACGCTTTCAAAGTCTGTAGGGTATCCCTCACCGACTTTATTAATGACAGGAACTACCTTCCCGGGAGATATTTCAGTCTTTGTTTTTTTCTTTGTGATTTTATGTCCAGAGAGGATTTTCTTGATCTTCTTTGCATCCCCCTTCGAATCGATCACTTCCTTTAGCAGGACACGCAGTTTCTGGTTCTCCGCTTCAGCCGATTCATAATTCTCGCGAACATCACTTGGCATGCGTTCAACATGAGCCATATGAAGTAACATGCCAGAATCGAACTCCAACACTTGTTCGAGCTTTCTGAGCAGTTCATCACTCGGCGGATTGTTGACCTTGCCGGTCTCGACCGTAGAGAGATAAGGTTTACTGAATCCGGTTCGTCGGCCCACTTCATCTAAAGTAAGCTTCAACTCTTCTCTTCGCTTTCTTAGTATTTGTCCTAGTGCCATAATGGATCATTCTACCAAAGTTTTTGTATAAAACAATGAAAAGTTTAGCAAATTAATAACATTTTCACATAAAGCCTTTACTACCACAGCTTTACATCGCTCACACCTCAGTTAACATTACTAATTTTCGTGAAATTTATATACTTTTCAAGAGAATTTTTATAGCTAATGCGACAAGAATAATGCCACCAGCAGCTTCGATCCTGTTTTCAAAGAAGTGGCCGAATCTTTGGCCGATATAAACTCCGACATATGAAAGAATGAAAGTTATAATTCCAATAAGCAAGGCTGGAAAGAATATCACATTTTGAACAAGAGAAAGTGTTATACCAACAGCTAATGCATCTATGCTGGTCGCAATCGAAAGAGCTATGAGAATAAATAAACGTGATTCAGCGTTTTGCTTGTTGTCGGTTTTTAATTTTGTGGATTCGTAAATCATTTTCATACCCATTGCAAGCAGCAAGCCAAACGCGATCCAGTTTGCCCAGTCAACAACATAATGCCTGATAGTCAATCCGCAGAAATAGCCCACTATAGGCATCAAAGCCTGGAAGCCACCAAACAGAAGTGCAACCTTAAAGGCATACTTTAAATGCAGTCGTCTGCAAGCCCCACCTTCAACAATTGCAACGGCAAATGCGTCCATTGCCAAAGCTACAGCCATAGTTATGATGGTAATATAATACATAATGAATCACCTTATTGGGTGAATTCAAAAAACAGGTCACCGGTATAAGTACCATTTGCCTGATTTTCTGCCTGATGCGCGATAGAAATCCCATTCAACAATCCTTCATATAAGAAATTCATCAATCAGCTAAGTAGTTTATTTAATTGCTTTTTAATGTCTTTCTGCTCAATTCTCGGATCGTTATATTTTTGGCTATATTCAATTAGCTGTTTTGCAAGCTTTTGAGCCGTTTCTTTATAGTCGGGATTGTTGTAAAAATTGGTCAGTTCATCAGGGTCTTTCTGCAAATCGAACAGCCATGGATCATCACCTGGGCTATAAACAAGCTTATGTCGTTTTGTGACTGCAGCCAGCCAGTTATTATCATCTTTACCAGAAATATGACCTGTTCCTCGAATAAAAGTGATGTCATTCCAACTTTTTGGTGTTCTACCAGTTGTAAATATCGCACTGGCATCGCGGCCCTGCTCTGTTTGGGCCGTTGGGATTTTCATCATAGCAAGTACTGTCGGCAAAAAATCAACGCAACTAAGTGTTTCTTTAATAACCGTGCCGGCTTTTACCTTCTTCGGATAATATAGAATAAATGGCACTTTGGCAGAGGCTTCGAATGGCACGCCTTTATTATCCCGGCTATGTTCGCCACAGAGATCGCCATGGTCAGATGTGAAAACAATAATCGTGTTATCGAAAAGGCCTTGAGTACGAAGGTAATTTAAAATCTTACCAACGTTATCGTCAATGCATTTTACCATTCCGAAATACTGCGACATTGCTTTAGGGCCAATTGTCTTTTTAGCTTTCTTAGCCCAGCTTGGTAAATTTTTCGCATCTTTTGTCGCTGTGCGAGGCTTTTGAAAATCCAGTTCCTTGTACATAGTATCATAAGGAGCTCGAACGGAATTGGGGCCGTGTGGATCAGGGATGCTGACCATATAACAGAAGGGCTTGTTTTTATGAGCTTTGATGAACTCGATAGTTTTTTGTGCCAGGAAATCCGTCGTAAAGTTTTTTTCATTTGCGCCCTTGATCGAGTAGCTGGGCTTGCCCTTTTGGTCCCTGGCTGCAATCCTTGGACCATCAGGAGTATCTTCAAGCTGCTTCCAATGGCCCCGGTTGAACATATAAAGATTGTCTTCAAAGCCGAACCTTCGTTTAGGAGTCCACTGTGGTTTGCCGGTACCGTCCAAATGCCATTTACCAGCATAGCCTGTCGCATATCCTTTTCGGGCAAGTATCTCAGCAAAAGTAATAATTTCATCATCCATTGGTACGTTATTGACAATAACAGGAGTATTTTGTGGATAACGCCCGGAAACAAATGATGCCCTGGAAGGTGAGCATACGGGAGTATTAGCGTAAAAACTCGTACATATAGCACCATTATCAGCGAGCCAATCGATGTTTGGAGTATCTACCTTTATCCCCATACCCCAGATAAAAGCCTGGTCAGGCGGCATTAATTTTCGATAACATCCCAACGTGCGAAAATTGTGCTCGTCCGTATGAATAATAAGCAGGTTTGGATGTTTTAAAATTTCGATGCTGCCCGGTTTTCCAACACAAGCACCAATAGATAAACCAGATACCCCTGCCACAGTTCTTAAGAAATCACGCCTCGTAATCATTTCACACCCCTATTAAAATTATTTCACGACCAGTTGAGATATTTCAGGCGACGTTTGACCTGTCTGCCTTGGGTTTTCACATCATTAAGACTGAAGTTAAAGTCATAGCCAAATCCGCCGTCTCTCAAGTGTACAACATCATTAAGTATCAGGAGTGTTTCGGCCCCTGAGCTGGATTCCTTCAGAGCCTGTTTGAAAACAGGCTGCGGATCAATAGCTTTTATCATGCCAAGGAACTGAGCAGCACGGCAGCGAACAAGCAGGTTCCGATCCTTTGTCAATTGTGAGGCGATCTCTATAAGCCCCCTTGCTTCATCGCCAAAGCTCGCACAAACAGTAGCAGCCCAATATCGATCCAAAGTATCTTCAGACGCAAAAGCCTTTTTAATTTTTGGTTCAGCCTCTTTGTATGGAAGCACCATCAAGTCCGCAATATCAATATATTTTTTAATCCTTGCTTTGTTTTTCTGGCCAAATGCTATTGGATTAGAAGCAGCTTCTTCAATAAAAACGTTTTCCGGTAGAATACCAAGGTCAGGTAAATCAGTGACTATCTTTTTAAGACCTCCGCGAAGTTCCTGTAACTTCTTAGCAAATTTCGGATCGTTAGCCAGATTCTTTGTCTCATACGGATCTGCAGCAATGTCGTACAGCTCTTCAGGTGTTTTGGCTTCAAAAAACTTTGCCTGTGCAGGATTTAATTTACCTTGCTGATAAAGACCATGCCACTGCTGGAACGCGTGCATAATATATCTGTAATTGCATTTCAGGCCATAAGGCAGGAATGGATCATAGTTGCGGATGTATTTGAAATTACCTTTTCGCAGTGTACGACTACGATAATACAACTCATCAAAGCGATCGGCATAGCCGAAGGCCTGATCTGATTTATTGACATGGCTAAGCTTAACGCCCGGGCCCATAAAAGGCTTACCATCAATAAGTGCAGGAATTTTTACTCCAGCTAAATTAAGAACGGTAGCTGAAAAATCAACAAAGCTAACAAAACCGGAAACTCGGCCGCCCCGCTTTTGTTGGCAAAGGTGTTTAAAGTTTTCAGGTATTCGCACTATGAGCGGAACATGGAGCCCGGTTTCAAAGACATAACCTTTGCTGCCCGCCAGGCAACCACCATTGTCACCAAAATAAAATATGAATGTGTCTTCAAGAACGCCGTCATCTTTTAGCATTTTAATGATCTGGCCTGTCTCGTTATCAACATCAAGACAGCGGTCCTTGTGACGGGCGTATGTGTAACGCATTAAATCAGTATCTGGATGGATGGGGCGAATTTTCATGTCGGCTGGGTCGTTCTTTAGCTGAGAGCCGACATCAGTAATTTTAAAATGGAGTTTACTTTCATGAGTTGTCGTAGTCGTTCTGACATGAAAGAATGGTGTATTCCGGGTTGGACGATTGCGCCAGGCATCAGGTTTTGCGTTGCCTTTGTCCCAGACATCCTTGGCCTGCTCACAGTTGTAATCCCTCTTGGTAGAATTAGTAGTATAGTAACCGGCATCACGCAGATAAGCAGGGAACATTCTCAGGCCATCCGGCATTGGAACGGATTTCAATCTGCGGTGATATTGAGTACCCATACGCGGGGCATAGCAGCCTGTTATTAAAGTTGAACGTGCCACAGAACATACCGGGGCGTTACAAAAAGCATGGTCGAAAACCACTCCATCTTTAGCCATGGCTTCGATATTGGGTGTTGCAATTCCATCGCTGCCGTATAAACGCAAATGATGCTTTGCCTGATCCTCTGCCATAATCCAAAGGATGTTAGGCCTTTTTTTAATCCTGGCGCCCTGCTGGGCCAGACAACCGCCAGTCATACTATAAACACCGGTTGAAATAACAACTGTCTTTAAAAATTCCCTACGCCCCATTGTCTTCATAGATCAGCCTTTTTAAAAAGTAATCTTCACTCATCAAGCATTTTTAATCTTAGGAACGATTATAAGCTCAATTTTATTTCGTTTCAATCGCGATTATCCAGCCTTTATTATCCCGTCGCCGGAGAAATCTTCACAAATTCTCTGGCCAGGCTGAATTACTAAAAAGTCATTTTCATCCCATTTTCCATCGAGCAGTCGCTGAAATAAGCCAGGATCGCCTTTAACTTCGTCATAATCCCACTTCAGATATTCAGCACACTCTCTGGTAAATTTTTTATTTTCATCAGAATTTGGAAAGTCCCAGTCGATATAGGTCGCCCAGCTATATTCCTTTATCCATGACTGCTCAGTCTCCATTAGATACCGCGCATTATCTTTGCCGTATTTTTGCTCATACTCGGCGAGCAGCTTTTCGAGTCGTTCTTTTCCCGGCATAAGGCTGTTCTCGATCCAGCCACTACTATACCAATAAACACCTCGATGCGATTCGAAGTACTCTTTATATTTTTCCTTCGAGCCCAGCAGAAGCGTCATACAGTCATGGCCTCTCGGAACTACAACCGGAATTTTAGAAGTTAAGCCCTCTATACCCCTGCTGCAAAGTCCGTAGCCAAGAATCGTAGCGTCATAATTTCGTCCGAGAGAATCTACAATGTTATTAAGAGCATTCTGTATCCGGGCCCGGAGCTGCTGAGGTCTTTCGTGAAGACCCTGCTGGAAAAACACCATATCCACCTGATTAGGCGAACGAGCGGCACAATAATAGGCTTCTCGTTGAAGAACTTTGCATGCTATAAGCTGTAATCTCATGGTATATTTTATACCAGAAATTATGAATGAACGAAACTACAAAGAAATTGAGACAAAACGTTGCTATGCTAAGACAGCTGTTTTTTCAGTCTTCGTTATTTTGGCTTGAACAGGCAATGTGAAAGAGAAGGTAGAACCTTTACCAACTACAGATTCTATGGATACATGGCCGCCGTACATTTCAACGATCTTTTTGACAAGTGTTAATCCGACGCCGGTACTCTCGAAAGAATCTTTAGATTGTAATGTCTGGAAAAGTTCGAAGACGCGCCCATAATCATCTTCTTTGATACCAGGACCGTTGTCTTTGACGCTGAATTTCCAGAAATTATCCTGAGGTTCACAACTTACACTGATGAGCCCCTTTTCTTTATCCATATATTTTATTGCATTGCTAATGAGATTCTGGAAAACCTGTCTTATACGAGTAGGCTCACTATTGATCGTCGGCAGGTTATTTTGCACTTTGACCTTAATGTGACCAGGAACAAGTATTAACTCGAGCGTATCCTTGATCAATTCATTCAGGTTGATATCTACATGCTGCTCTTTCATCCTACCTACGCGCGAATACTCGAGAACTCCATCTATAAGAGCCTGCATCCTGTCAGCACGGTTCAGAACCAGGTCAAAATTTTCCTGTTGTTCCGAATCTAGTTTGCCTTGGAGGTCATCTTTTATAATCGCAAGCAAACCTTTTATGGCGCGCAAAGGCGCCTTGAGGTCGTGAGAAATAATATATGCGAAACTGCTAAGCTCAGAAATCGCACTTTCAAGCTGGCCTAAAAGGTCAGTCTGACGAGCCTCAGCCTTTAGTCTTTCAGTAACATCCTGCCCTGTCGCTAATATACCAGTTACCTCACCTTTTTCATCTTTAAGTGTCTTATCATACCACTCGATCTCAATCTCTTTGCCATCTTTGGTAAGAATAGGATTGATATAACCTTTTATAGGATTATCTGATAAGGAGGCTGTAAAAACTTGTTTAATTTTAGCGCGATCTCTTTTCGGCAAAAATGTCTTAAACCAGTCCTTGCCTTTAACCTCTGAGAGTTTATAACCACATATCGATTCCATGTAAGGATTAAACCCGACAATTTTTCCATCAGTATTTAAGACAAGGATAATGACCTGTGCAGTCTCGATTATGTCCTGATAGAAATAACGCCTTTCACCCTGCTGCTGATCAGCATTTTCATGGTCTCCGATAATGATTATCTGATCTTCCATTTTAATTCTTTCTAAAGCCCCAAATAGCCCTAATTTTAATTTTATGTCATTTTTTAATTTATCGGTCAATACTTTACCCCGCTTAAGAAAGGCGCTACATAGGCCTGTATCCTCAACGACCGATTTCTTATGTCACCGTGTATAAAGGCCAATTATAGGGCCATTGAGCAGTTTTCTTGATATATATCTAAAAATGAATATACTTTTTAAAATATACACCCGATAAAACATTTAATATTGTCGTTGGGTATATTCAGTTAGGCTGGTTTATGAGTGATATAGAGCGAAAATCAGATTTCCAAAATTTTCTCGAACAAGCTATACTTTTAGTATGCCTGGCAGTTTTGGCTCTTCGTACTACATATGCTGACACAATTAATTCGGGTAGTTTTTTCATTTGGAGCAATTTAAACAGTGATATAATAAGCCTGGCCTTTAGTGGTATATTACTTATCTGTATAATATTATGGTTTGGGCAATTCTTATTTACTAAGAACTTACAATACAGGCTTTCTATGCTTGAAATTCCCATTTTGATTTTTACAGCTTCCGGGATTATGGGTATTTTTATAGCTTCAAATAAAAGAGCAGCGGTTAACGAATTCGCTAATCTTATTATCCCGCTATTATTAATGCTGGTCCTGGTACAAGTTCTTGATGATCGCAAAAAAATATATATTGTACTGGCTGTAGTGGTCGCGATAGGTGTCGCATCGGCATATAGGTGCGGCTACCAGTATTTTGTCGATACTCAAATGATGATAGACCAATATGAATCCGATCCGCAAAGCCTGCTTACTCCATCAGGTATCAATCCAGGTTCGTTCGAAGCCTTTTTATTTGAACATCGTTTATATTCCAAAGGCATCAATGGATTTCTGATAACAAGCAATTCAGTGGCTTCATTTTCCATACTCGCAACTTTCTCAGCCATAGCTATAATCCTGTCACAACTTCGAAATCTAAAGAAACATAAAGACGCAGCAATTTATATCACCCTGTCAATAATATCTTTACTTGCGGTACTTATGAATTTCCTGTTCGTTCGCAGCAAGGGAGGCACTATCGGCTTATTAGCAGCACTTATTTTTCTTGGGCTGCTTTGTTTTTGGGGTGACTTTATCAAGAAACATCGAGGCAAATTACTAATTGCAATAACAATAATGATCTGCGGAATTTTATTTATTGCGATCAATTACGGCCAGGAAAACGGCCGATTGCCTGGCGGTAATTCTATGCTCGTTCGATGGCAATATTGGAAAAGTGCAGTTGAAATGTCAGGTGATCATCCATATACAGGCGTTGGGCCCGGTAATTTCGCAATACATTTTCCAAGATACAAAGACCCGGCAGCTATCGAAGTTGTAAAAGATCCCCATAACTTTGTTTTAGCTTTACTAAGTCAATACGGGGCCGCGGGATTAACTGCCTTTTTAACATTATTGTTTTTGCCGATATGGCGAGTATTACATAGCAAATCACATAGAGAAGAAATACCAGATGACCAAAAAGACATTTCAAAGATACCTGTTGGAGTAATACTTTTTATTGTTGCTGTTTTGCTGTTTTTACGCCCTTTCCTTGAGCCTGTCAAATTGGTAGGTGAACAGGCTTTAACAATTTTTTATGTAGTAGTTGTTTTGTTTATTGCACCTGCAGCATTGTTCTTGTTGGGATTCTTTTTAGCCTGGCCAAGGATTCAATGTTCCAGCAGTAAATCAACAAACTATATTTCAATTGCACTGCTGTGCGGCTGTGTCGGTCTGATCGTTCACAATCTCATTGACTTCGCTATTTTCGAGCCCGGTATCTATACCCTTTTATGGATAACGATAGCCTGCTTGATAGCATCCTTACATCAACAATCAAATAAAAAGCCTTTTAATATCAGGCTGCACATTTCGATTAAATTATTAATTCTTTTGTTGCTTGTAATTCCAGGCTGGGCTTTTTACAATTATGCTTTTATACCTGTCTATCGAGTCACTAACTCACTAACCACTGCTTATAACAACATTACTAAGGGCTTTTGGGATCAGGGACAAATTGATATTAAATCAGCTATTGAACATGATAGGTTTGATCCATCAACCGCGCTGACGAGTGGTAAAATGTATCTGGATAACATCGAATACTACGGGCCTAAACAATATGAAATGTTGCTGATTGCTAAAAAGAATATTCTCGAATCAGTGAAACGAAATCCTGAAGATTTTAAGGCATACGAAAAACTCACGGAAGCCTATAAGCAGTTGGCAGAGCGATCATCCGGTTCAACGCGGAAAAAATGGTTAAACGAAGCTTTAAGTTCAGCTCGACGGGCTGTGGAATACTATCCTGGTTCCGCAAGATTACACATTAACCTGGCTGAAACTGCTGAAAAACTTAATAAGAACGATATAGAATTAAGAAGCTATCAAAAAGCTGTAGAAATTGAAGATGCCTACAGGAAACAGTTTAAAATCATGTATCCAGATATGGAGCTTTTCAGCAGATTGGGGTGTGATAAATATAAGGCAGCTAAAGAACGAATTGACGTTTTATCAAAATAGAATTACCGCCCGTCCCGGCTTACTTCATATCTTCTTTTATATAAACACCTTGTAACAATATAGTGTTTCCTGAAATCAACTCGATTTAGTATTTTTTGATTGATTTACGATATCCAAATATGCTATAATGCGGTTGTAAGATGAGGAGTGGTCTGCGTAATATCACTCAAAACAAGAAGAGGTGAATTTCATATTAAGTTGTACTTATTCTGTACTCTTTTCATTAAGGGCCGGTTTTTTGATATGTTATCTCAAAACCCTAAAATTGTGAAGACCAAACCATATTCAATGCCTTGGATTAGAGTGAGAGTTTTAGTTTTTAAAGTTTTGTAGTTTTTTGAAGAGGAGGCAAATTATGAGAAGAATTGCGTTAATTTTTCTTTTAGCAATTGCAGTAACTGCTGT
>JANQHJ010000042.1 GCA_028282745.1 Sedimentisphaerales bacterium
GATGTGAAAGAGGTCATAATGGCCACCAATCCCAACATGGCCGGCGACGGCACTGCCCTTTACATTAGCTCACTATTGAAACCGCTAAACGTAAAGATCACCCGCCTTGCCCGCGGCCTGCCAACCGGCTCACAGATTGAGTATGCAAGCGGCAAGATCCTCACAGACGCCATCCTCGGCCGTCAACCTCTCGAGTAATTATCTTGATTAGCATGCAAAAAATTCCAAACGCAATTTATTATCCGCCTAACGAAGTTTATGCTATAATACCCCCTGACTGACTCTAACTTTGATGGAAACACTTAATCAGGAGAAAAAATGAAGCTGGAAATGACAGGACAGATGCGGATGGAGCAGAAAATGAAGCTCGCGCTCGCCCCGCATATGATTCAGTCTATGGAGATACTCCAGCTGCCGATATTGGCACTTCAGGAGCGGATCGAGCAGGAGCTGAATTCGAATCCGGTTCTTGAAGTAGATGAGCCCTCGGTGTCAGCCCAGGTAGCCGAGCAGGGTGAGGGCAGAGATCAGCCCGAATCCGCAGTAGCCAGCGATACTTCCCTTGATACTTTCGAACGAGTCGATAGTCTCGACGATGACTATCGCAACTACGTTGATCAGAACGGCGACTTTCGCGGCCCGCTCCGCTCCGATGAGTCTGATCGTAAGCTCGAAGCGCTTAAAAATACCGAAGCGCCGCCTAAATCTTTGCATGAATACCTTGCCGATCAGTGGCATCTCGTCGATGCAGATACACCGATCAAAAAGGCCGGGGAAGTTATAATAGATTACCTGGACGAGCGAGGTTATCTCAGCGTACGGCTGGAACAATTGCACAACAAAGATCGCAAAGATTACAGCTATGACGATCTTCAAGCTGCATTGTCATTAATTCAGAAGCTCGAACCGATCGGAATAGGAGCCCGGGATATTAAGGAATGCCTGCTCATTCAAATGTCTAACAGTACTGAGGATCTGTCATTCGAACGGAAACTCGTGGCTGAACACATGGACGAGCTGCTCGAAAACCATATGCCGGAAATAGCCCGCAAAATGGATTGTGGACTCGAGCGTATAAACCTCGCCATCGAAAGGCTCAGTAAGTTCGATACCTCGCCCGGCTTGCAGGTTGGCAGGCACACGAACCATATCATTACACCCGATGTTATTGTCGAGCCGGACGATTCGCCGCTGGGCTATTCTGTATCGTTAGCCAATTCCAGCCTGCCTAATCTCAAGGTCAGCGACTATTATTCGAAGATGGCTTCGGACAAAACCGTCGGTGATAAGACAAAACAATTCCTGCAGAACAATATCCGCTCGGCTCGCTGGATAATTGATGCTATTCAGCAGAGAAGAGCGACACTGCTTAAGGTCAGCACCTCTATAGTTAAACATCAGCTTGATTTCTTCGATAAGGGTGAGCTTTATCTAAAACCCTTACCAATGTCGAAAGTAGCTGACGATGTCGGCGTGCATTTAGCTACCGTTTCTCGTGCGGTCTCGGGTAAATATATGATGTGCTATCGCGGTGTTATACCGCTTCGCAAATTCTTTACCGGCGGCACCGAGGATGAGAACGGAAAGGCTGTCAGCTGGGACTCGGTACGGGTGAAACTCAAACAGATCGTTGACGAGGAAGATAAAGCCAAGCCGCTCAGCGACGATAAGATAAGACAGAAGCTTGAAGAGCAGGGCATTAAAAACCTCGCCAGGCGTACCGTCGCCAAATACCGCAAACTACTTAATATCCCGTCGGCGAGGTTCAGAAAACGCTATTAAAGATTGATCTTTAATGGCTGTAATGGTATATTATAGATATGACTAATAAAGAAAAAGTTTTAAAAGCTGTCCGGGAACTCCCCGATGACGCTTCGATTGAGGATGCTATGGGGCGATTGCTCTTTTTAGCCAAGGTCGAAAAGGGGATTGAACAAGCGGACAAAGGCCAAACTGTAAGTCATTCAGAAGTTAAAGAAAGAATGGCTAAATGGTTCAAATAAGATGGACTCACCAGGCCGTTGAAGATATCGAGTCTATAGCTGAATTCATTTCAGAAGATTCTCCCCACTATGCAAGCCTTTTTGTGAGTGATATTCTAACAGCCATAGATCGCCTTGAAAAATTTTCCAAAATCGGCAGGGTAGTCCCCGAATTAAATAATGCCTATATTCGTGAGATAATTCTTGGTGATTATCGTATCGTTTACAGGCAATTAAAAAATATTATTGAGATATTAACTGTTTTTCATGGTCGTAAATTGCTCGACCCATCTAAATTGAAATAACAGTCGTCTAATACCGCAAACTGCTCAATATCCCGTCCGCGAGGTTCAGGAAGAGATACTAAATATTAGATTCTCAATTCTTGATATTAGATACTCGATATTCGTTTTAGGTCCAGAGACTAATTGCAGCTACACAACTGTCCCAACAATAATTCCGAGTATAGCTCCGAATACGAAATGCACTACCTTTTCAAATGTATCCGGATTACCTTCCAATCAGTCTTCCTCGTGGTAGTGAACTGTCATGCCCTTGGCGAGTTTTTCACCGCCTTCGAGGGCCTTGCAATAGGCGATCTTTTCCTTGACCTTAGTGACTT
>JANQHJ010000052.1 GCA_028282745.1 Sedimentisphaerales bacterium
ACTGCTCAAACATTTCGGCACCGCTACACTGGAGGGTTTCGGGATACAGGACAACGATTCCGCTGTCACTGCTCCCGGCGCGATTATCGAATATCTGAACGAAACACAAAAGACAACGCTTGGCCATATCCAATCACTTAAAAAGATCGAGCGAAAGAATTATCTCCAGATCGACGCGACCAGCCTGCAAAGCCTTGAGGTTCTGCGAACTATCAGAGCCGAGTCTTCCAAAGGCTCACTGCTCGATTGTCTCGACGAAACGCTAACAGGCATGGGTGGACGAATGTTCAGGGCATGGTTATGTATGCCGCTGGCAGACCTGGGCCATATTGAGCTTAGACAGGATGCTATCGAAGAATTCATCCGGACAGAATCTAAACTGGTCGAACTGCGAAAGCTGTTAGGTAATATCGCTGACACCGAACGCATCGCTGCCCGCATCAGCACTTTGCGTGCTAATCCGCGTGACTTCTTATCGCTGCTCGGAACATTACAACAGCTACCAGCTATTAAAGAAAACCTTAGCGAATTCCACAGCGACCTTTCAATAAAGCTCACCGAATCCTGTGACACAATGGATACTCTCGCAGAGCTTCTCAATACAGCTATCGATCCCGACTGCCCGAATCACTTACGAGATGGTGGTGTAATAAAAACCGGCTTTGATGAAAAGCTCGACCACCTGAGAACTGTCTCCGAAAAGGGCCAGTCATGGCTAAGTGAATATCAACAACAGCAAGCCGAGCGAACCGGCATCGCGAATCTTAAGATCGGCTTCAATAAAGTCTTCGGATACTACATTGAGATCAATCACTCCCAAGCAGATAAAACACCCGCTGATTATGTCCGCAAGCAAACCTTAAAGAACGCCGAACGATACATTACTGACGAACTAAAAAAATACGAAACCGAAGTTCTTTCTGCTGATGAAAAAGCACTTACACTTGAACTGCAACTATTCGAACAGATAAGAGTCTCTGCCGCTCAATATGTCGCCTGCCTTCAGGGCCTTGCCGACACACTCTCTCATATAGACTGCTTAGCCGCTCTTGCTTATTTGGCCAAACGTCGAAATTATATCCGCCCGAAGATAACTAACACGGGCGAATTGAATATAATCGAAGGCAAACACCCAGTCTTAGCCGAATCTCTCGGCGCTGAATTTGTCCCCAATGATATCGAACTGGGCAATGGAAAAGGTGATATTACAATAATCACCGGCCCGAACATGAGCGGTAAAAGCACATACATCCGACAAGCCGCACTGCTAATTTTAATGGCACAGACCGGCTCATTCATCCCAGTCAAAGAGGCACAAATAGGTTTGGTTGACCGCATCTTCACTCGTATCGGCGCTTCTGATGAACTGACCCGAGGCCAGTCAACCTTCATGGTTGAGATGACCGAAACCGCCAACATAATAAATAACGCCACAGAAAAGTCACTTGTAATTCTCGATGAAGTCGGCCGGGGGACAAGCACCTATGACGGACTTTCTTTGGCTTGGGCGCTGACCGAGCATCTCGCAACAAAATTGAAATCCCGCACGCTCTTCGCGACACACTACCATGAACTGACGGAACTGGCAGAGTTGTTCGAGAACATAAAGAACTGCAACGTCGCCGTTCGCGAATGGATGGATGAAGTAGTATTTCTGCACAAAATACTACCCGGTGGAACCGACAAAAGCTACGGTATCCACGTCGCCAAATTAGCCGGCCTGCCAAAACCTATCCTTGACCGCTCGAAGGAAATTTTAGATGAACTCGAAAGCACCTTTCAAAAAGAAGCGACCGGCGAACACTTATCAAAGCACAAAACAAAGTCAGATGACGACAACTTATTCGTCCAGAAACACAAATCAGTACTGGACAAACTATCCTCTACCGATGTGAACAACCTCACTCCTATCGAAGCTATCAACCTACTCAACCAGATCAAAGAAGAAATGAACAAATAATCACTTTGTTAGGTATTTCTTGGAAATTTTTATTACTGCTGTCTGCCTTCTATAGCTGCAAGTAAAATACCCGAAGCGATTATCAAACGCCTGTCTATAGTCGGCACCGGCTCAATAATATTCAATGTGTATTTCAATATGAAAGGATTGAAATGCTGCTTGAATATTGCGATATTTCGTCCCTCAGCATTATTAATATCATAACTCTGCGGTATAAGATTTATAAACCTACTGACCAAAGCTCCCAACAAACTCGTTTCTGTCATTAAGCCTATTTGGGAATCGCCTGACAAGTAAACCCACTCATCCTTGAATATGCTCTTAAGCCCTTTTCGCCTTACAGCCCCAACCTGCTCACCGGTCGTTGAATCAAATACTGTATAGGTGGCGCCTATATCAAGTATCTGCGGCGTGCTTATTCTAAGCAGCTCCTGCGATTTGTTCTCATCAGAATAAATCCGAAAGTCTTCTCTAAGCTTAAAAGCCTTCTGTTCGGAAAAGAAGACTACTTCGCCATTCTGGTCATAAACATGAAAGGCCCCGCCAAATATTTTAAAGACCTTCCTGCGAAAGAGATAGCTGTCAAGTGTAAATGCCGGATGAAGAGCTGCTGCATTTTCCATATTTCAATCCTTCCAAAGAATTCATTTGAAAATCAAGAATCATAAGTAATGATAACCTGACACAAAGTCGCCGTCAAATCTAAAAACAGCGACTTTACTGCTTAACTTTGTAGATCTGCTCGGTACTGTCCCAATAAAGCATATGCTGCCTTGCGCACAACCACCGACCTCACTGTCAATCTCCCAAAACCACCTAAACTCTTGTAATTACAGCCGTTTGTCGTATAATAGCCGCTTTGAAAATCTATCTTTATAAGGGCAAATAATGGCTAAACTGAAAAAGCTTGACGATATCGTTTCACTATGCAAAAGGCGCGGATTTATCTTCCAGTCCAGCGAAATTTACGGCGGCTTAGCATCCTGCTACGACTACGGCCCGCTCGGCGTAGAACTAAAGAACAACGTCAAAAAGGCATGGTGGAAATCAACCGTCCAGATGCGCGAAGATGTCGTCGGTGTTGACTGCTCAATACTTATGCATCCGATGGTCTGGAAAGCATCAGGTCACGCTGACAAATTCGCCGATCTCATCGCCGAGTGCAAAAAGTGTAACACCCGCACCCGAGTTGACCACCTACAGGACAAAGACACCGAACACGCTGATGAGCACACCACCCGCGCCAATATCGAAATTGAAATTTCTTCAGAACACGACCTTTCAAACAAGGTCTGTCCCGGCTGTGGCAAGATCGGCCAGTTCACAGAGCCAATGCCATTTAAGCTAATGTTCGAAACACAAATGGGCGCAAATATTGACGACTCCATGACTGTTCATCTCCGCCCGGAAACGGCTCAAGGTATTTTTGCCAACTTCAAGAACGTGCTCGATTCAACAAGAGTAAAAGTACCCTTTGGCATCGCCCAGATAGGAAAGAGCTTCCGCAACGAAGTCACCACTAAAGCTTTCATTTTTAGAACACGTGAATTCGAACAGGCAGAGCTGGAATTCTTCTGTGAGCCCGGCACCGACGAACAATGGTACGAGCACTTCAAGGAATTCCGCTTCAACTGGTACCTCGACCTCGGAATAAAGAAAGAAAACATCCGCTTCCGCGATCACGACCCCGACGAACTGGCTCACTACGCAAAAGCCTGCGTCGATGTCGAATATAAGTTCCCATTCGGCCAGGGCGACTGGCAGGAACTCGAAGGCATCGCCAACCGCACCGACTACGATCTTCGCCAGCATCAACGCGGTATGCGAAGCCTTAATAACTGGTTCGAAAACGATAAGGATCTGCTGAAAACAGAGCTGAAAGAAGAAGACGAAAAATACATAAAGGGCCCCCTCTCATTCTTCGACGATCAGGAAAAGAAAAGATACATCCCGTACGTAATCGAACCCTCAGCCGGTGTTGACAGAAGCACGCTTGCTTTCTTAGTTGACGCTTACGATGAGGAAGAGGTCAAGGGCGAAACTCGCAACCTGCTCCGCTTCCACCCCGCCCTTGCACCGACCAAGGCTGCTATTTTCCCACTTGTCAAAAAAGACGGCATGCCTGAGATCGCCCGTAATATTTACGACGACCTTAAAGGTTGTTTTAATTGCTTCTATGACCAGAAAGGCGCCGTAGGCCGACGATACCGAAGACAGGATGAAGCCGGTACTCCATATTGCGTAACTGTGGACGGCCAGACAAAAGAGGACAATACAGTAACCGTCCGTGACAGGGACACTATGGAACAATCCCGCGTGGGTATCGACCAGGTAAAATCTTATCTCCGTGAAAAATTAGGTTTATAAAAGTAAAAATTTTGAAGATTTCGGAGCTTTCGTTAGTCTTTTATTATGGACCAGGTAAAGGATCGCAATATGACTAATGAAGCAAAAAACGAAAAGCTAAAACCAAAACACAATACTAAAAAAGTATGTGCGACGGTTACAAGATGGACAATCGCTGCCCTGCTGGTTATCCAGCTCATTCTCGCTATAGCCCTTCAAGCTTACTGGAAGCTAATAACACTGCTTATCATCCTCATAGCAGGCCTGACAATCCTGCCTAAACAATACCGCAAATGGTTCTACCTCTCCTTAACAACAGTTGTCATCATACTTACTATATGGGTATTCCTGCCTGTAAACAACGAAGGCTGGAAACCTTATACTTTCAACGAAGAAATCAAAGCTCTAAATGAAAAATACTACGTACCTGACGAACAAAATGCCGCCGTTATCTATAACCAGCTGAGTGATATTTTTGAAGACCCGTGCATTGCAACAATGATCAATGATTACAATTTATATGAACTTTCCAGCGAACCTTGGACAACGGAACAATATCCTGAATACTCCGCATGGTTCAACAATAACCAACATATAATTGATTTAATACTCAAACTTAACAATTACGAAAAGTGCTATTTCCCATTGAATCCTGCACCTTATCTCGATCAAGACTACACGAATCATTTTTTCACTATTAAAAAAGCCACGCTGCTCATGGGAATTACAGCCAAGCATGATATCGCCAATAACAACATTCCAGCTTCGTTAATTAAGGATTACACAACTTTAAAAATATCTGACCACTGCATGCAAATGCCGAGTGCACTTGACAAACTTGTAGGTGTTGCCATTGAAGCATTGGCTTTGCGCCATCTTGACGAAAAAATTATGGACAATAAGCTTCTTACTAATGAAGAGCTTAATTTGATCAAAGAAGAGCTTTGCCAATATCAACATTCATATCAAAAACATTTCACCGAATTGCTTGATTATGAAAAGTTGTATCTTAAAAACTTCCTCATGCTCCTATATGAAGCCAACGAAAAAAAGGAAATACGCTTTAATCCAGACCCAGGAAGGTACTCTCGAATAAAGGCGCAGGAGTATCTTAAACAAGAGTCGGAGAAAAGGATTTCAACATTAGATCCGTTTTATGAAAAAATAGCTTATCAATCTTTTCTTGAATCTCGACTTCAAAAAGCAACCACTATTGCAAATTGGCTTGTATTTCCAAAAAATCCCCTACAACTTTCAGCACACGTGGATCAATATTTTAAAGATGTTTTAAGAATTACTGACCCTAATTATCAAATAAAACAAAAACCGCAACACTATATGAATACCATCAATCCTTACAATTACACTATGTTGAAATTTAGTTTTCGTTATTTCCTGAAATCAAAAATAAAGCGAGAATTCAATCATTATTATCCTATGTATAATCTTTTCAAGAGAGTCGCTGCTGATAAAAAAGGAACTTTATTATTAATTGCAATCAAACAATATCACAATGATCACGGCAACTGGCCGGATAGTTTAAGTGTAATACACAACCTCACAGAAAAAGTTAATTTTATAGATCCTCGCAATAATGGTTCTTTTGCCTACAAGCTAACCGAAGATGGATTCTTGCTTTACAGTACTGGAGCAAATAAGATAGATGAAAATGGCAAAAGCCGAGAGCCGGCTGATGACTGGCCAATCTGGCCACCAGATGGCGATGATGTCTGGAACAAGGATGATCCAAATGATGAATACTACGACTATTACGAATCTGAACAATAACATCGATCAGCAGGTCAGCCTGTGCGGCTGGGTATATAAAAATCGCTCAAGTGGAAAAGTATTATTCATCGTTCTTAGGGATGGCACAGGCCTGTGTCAATGTATAGTCGAAAAAGGCAAGGTCCCTGACGAAATCTTCGAGCAGCTAAAACACCTCAGCCAGGAATCGTCCCTTTCAATAACAGGCACTGTCAGAAAAGAGCCTCGCAGCCCCGGCGGACACGAACTGGCTGTCACCGATGCTCAAATAATCCACCCGGCTACTGATTATCCTATAACACTCAAGGCCCACGGTATCGATTTTCTCTTAAAGCATCGCCACTTACACCTAAGGAGTCAAATGCAGTGGTGTCTCGGAAGAGTCCGCCATACAGTAATCGACGCTATCAGGCGGTTTTTCAACGATAATGGCTTTACGCTTATAGACACGCCGATATTCACAACAATAGCCGGTGAAGAGGTCGGCTCACTATTCGAAGTCGATTACTTCGACGAGCCCATTCACCTCACCCAGACCGGCCAGTTGTATCTTGAATCAGCGGCAATGGCTTACGGTAAGGTCTATTGCTTCGGCCCGACCTTTAGAGCTGAAAAGAGCAAGACCAGAAGGCACCTAACCGAGTTCTGGATGGTCGAACCTGAAATAGCCTTTATCGATCTGCCCGGCCTATTAGAAACAGCTGAGAACTTCGTATCATTTATCGTAAAAGAAACTCTCGATAAAAACCGCTCCGAGCTCGAAACACTCGGTGCTGACATCGAAGCCCTGGAAAAAATATCACCGCCCTTCTATCGCCTTACATATAGCGATTCGGTGGACATTCTGACAAGTGACAAGGCTAAAGATTTCCTTGCTGCTCAACTCGCTGATTTCCAGCAAGAAAGAGCTAACTGCGAATCGAAAATCGCTGAGCTTGAAAATCAGCAGAACCAGCAAGGCCTTAAGCAATGGAAAAAAGACAAGATTGCAGTTGAGCTGATTGAGCTTCGAGCCTCTATTGGAGAGTTGGATACTAAGATAGAGAACAATCCCAAACACGCAGAACTCGCTGCTAATTTCCAGTGGGGAAAAGACCTCGGCGGCTCGGATGAAACTATAATTTCAATGATGCATGATAAACCGGTATTCATTACTCACTATCCCGCCAAGGCCAAGGCTTTTTACATGAAGACCGACCGCTCTAACGACAGGGTCGTCGAGAACTTCGATATGTTAGCGCCTAAGGGCTTCGGTGAAATAATCGGCGGCTCGATGCGAGAGGATAGTTATGATATTCTAATTGATAAGATAAAGGCTCAGAACTTAACACCTGACACTTATTCATGGTACCTTGATCTTCGAAAATACGGCTCGGTTCCGCACGGCGGTTTCGGCCTGGGAGTAGAGAGAACTGTAGCATGGATAACCGGACAGAAGCACATCAGACAATGTATAGCTTTCCCGCGAATGATGGACAAGGTCTATATCTAATAGCGAAGCTATCAGAATGAGTAGAAGAACTGGAAATATACCTGCCGTGGAACCTGGTTGGTTTGGTCAGATGAGTCGCCTTCGTGATGGAATGTATCTGTTAAATTAGTGATACCGAATGCTATTTCAGCTGTGTCTTTCCAGAATTGCCTTGCTATTCTAAAATCAACCCTCATATACGAATCTACATCGGCGTCATACCTGTTAAAATAATTGCTCGTCCAGAATATGTGAGTATTAAGTGTTGTCTTATCATCGATATAAACACGGTTAGTCATACCCATTTTGTGCTTCGGAACCGAATACACTTTCAGATTACCTGTATAAGCGCCTGTCCTGTTAATATCTTTCTCATCTGTCTGGTGAGTGTAAACATGATATCCCCGCATCAACCACCACTTAAATGGCCGATATTCGAATGACGTCTCAAAACCGTAAGTCACTACATCATACAAATTGAAGAATTTACGGTAATCATATTCACGCATCCAGCCGGTCGCATATCTCTCACCCCATTTACCATAATTTTCACCTATCAGATCTTTATGTTTATTATAAAATGCCTCGACATTCACCACCAGATTATCCGTTAGTTGTCCTTTATAGCCAACTTCATAAGAGACCAATCTCTCATTACGCAATGAATCATTTCCGCTTGCAGCAACCTTCGGCTTTACCCACCCTAAGGACCTCTTCACATACCTGCGCAGAATTTCTTCATAGAACACCGGTCTTCTAAATGACCGGGATATTGAACCTCTAAGAAAATGCTTCGGAAAAACTTCCCAGACTAAAGCTGTTTTACCTGCCCAGTCAAAATGTGTAAATTCATTATAGTGGCCTCGGTAGCCTATTGTAAACCACAAATTTTTACCGAGCGTAATTTCATCCTCGATAAATATACTTGCCTGGTCATTGGCAAAGTGGTCGGGCGAGGTATTACCTGTCACCGGGTTACCTTCTCTTCTATGCTTTATACTATCGCGGATATAATCCGCCCCCCAGACAATACTGTGATTGCCACGCTGGAAATTATGAGTAAACTCGACCATATCCTCACGCGTAAACGCATACAGTTCATACCAGCTTTGCCATTGTTTATAAAAACTTTCCGACCAGCGAAGCTCCATAGAACTCCCATCGTTAAAATCCCTCTTAAGCAAGAGATTCATATACTGCATAGAATCTGGCCTGTCTTTACTTGATAAGTTTTTATGTCCACCAGATATTACCAACGAAAGACCATCGGATAGTTTTACATCTGCCATGCCGCTGGTCTGAAAATAGTTCATCCAGTCCTTGACATCTTCGCCATGATCCGCTCCGAACCCATCATCATGATGGGCCCCAACAGTCCCCCTGTATGACATTTTATTGTTGCTGCCGCCATATCGTATAAAACCTTCTTGGAATTCCCTGTTCCCGAATGCACCGTAACCCAATCTGCCCTGTGTGTCTTTTGGTTTTTTACTTATAAAATTTATTACACCATTTAAACAGTTAACGCCCCAAGTCACACCAGCACTGCCGCGGATAACCTCTATGCGTTCTATATTCTCCAAAAAGATAGGATGCCTGTTGAGGTTAACTCCTCCGAAAAACGGTTCATACAAAGGGCGGCCGTCGAGCAAAACCTGCATCCTTTTATTTGACCAGAATGAAAGGCCGCGT
>JANQHJ010000071.1 GCA_028282745.1 Sedimentisphaerales bacterium
AATGACAGACAAGTGGATCTCTCCACTTCATTCGCTTCGCTCATTTCGGTCGAGATGACAGGGAATGAGCAAGATTGCTTCGCTTCGCTCGCAATGACATAAGAGATTGCCGCGTCGTCCTTACGGTCTCCTCGCAATGACAACTCCCTGATGAATCAGGAAGAAAGTTTTTTAAAAACCCCTTGCAGTGCAAGGGGCTAACAAAATCCAGGATCTCTCCATACCTGAGGCACTGTAAACTTCGACTTGGGGAGATTTCCACGATGTTCCAACATCAAGTGCGGAATGACAAGGTAAAATTAATCCGTGAAAATCCGTGTAATCCGTGGTTAAATATCGTTATGCGAATTGATGTATTGACATTATTTCCGGAAATGTTCGAATCGCCGCTGGGGCATTCGATAATTAAGCGGGCATGCGAGGCTGGTATCGTAAATATAGCCCTGACTAATATCCGTGATTTTGCCAAGGGGCCGCATTTCAAGGTTGACGATAAGCCTTACGGTGGTGGGCCGGGTATGATTATGGCTCCGCCGCCAGTCTTCGAATGTTATGAGCATGTATGCAGTTTGAGCCCGAAAAAGCCCAAAACTATAATTCTTACACCGCAGGGCAGTCCGTTCGACCATAGAAAGGCGACCGAATTAGCTGCAGAGGACCGCCTTTTATTCATAGCAGGGCGGTATGAAGGCTTTGACGAGCGGATTCGCATCGGCCTGGATGCCGAGCAAATCTCGGTCGGCGACTATGTCCTGTCAGGCGGTGAATTGGCAGCTATGGTCATTATAGACGCTGTTATCAGGCTGCTGCCCGGTGCCCTGGGGGATGAAGATTCAGCTAAGGATGACTCATTCAGCGATTCTCTACTGGAATATCCACAATATACCCGGCCTGAAGATTTTAGGGGTATGAAGGTGCCGGACGTACTTTTGAGCGGTAATCACGCAGAAATAGCCAAATGGCGGAAAGAACAGGCTGTTGAGCGAACGAAAAAACAACGGCCTGACCTGCTGGATTAGATTCTTGATTCTGGGAATGATAAAATTTTGGTGATTTTGACTTGATAAGGTAAGGCAGTTTCGATATACTACTTGGCTCTATAGTTTTTGGAATCGAAAAAGACAGGAGATATAACGGTGAAAACTGAATTGTTGGACCATGTTGAAAGCAAGAGCCTGAAAGAGAAAGTAACGCATTTTGAGATCGGCGACATTGTGGATGTACACTGTAAAATCGTCGAGGGAGACAAAGAGCGTATCCAGGTCTTCTCAGGCACCGTTATTTCACGCAAGGGCCGCGGCGTTAACGAGATGTTTACTGTCAGAAGAATTGTAAATAATGAAGGCGTCGAAAGAATCTTTCCTATTCATTGCCCGAATGTCGTTGACATCCGTCCGGTCCGAAGCGGTAAGACCAGGCGTGCTAAGCTTTACTTTTTGCGTAAGCGTTCTGGCAAGGGTGTTCGTCTTGCACAGCGTCACAGCACTCACACCGTTGTAAAGTAAATTTTAATGCCCGGCTGTTAAGGCCAGGGAAATTGATACATTACTAAGCCCCGCAGTTCGTTGCGGGGTTTTGGATATTCAGACTCTATCATTACACGGAAATGTTATTCTTCAAAAGAAAAAATGCTCCGTTTGACCGCAAGGCCCTTGGTAAGTGGGGCGAAAAACGCTGTGAAAAATATCTCCGCAAGAAAGGCCTGAAAACTCTTGCTAAAAACTTTCTCTGCAAAACCGGTGAGCTGGACTTGGTGATGATCGATACCGACCGCACAGTTGTTTTTATTGAGGTCAAAACAAGAAGTAATGAAGATTACACTGCAGCCGAAAGTGCGCTGACCAGTGTTAAGAAACATAGAATGTCACGGGCAGCCCGGTATTTTCTTAAGACTAATAATATTGAAGACAGACCATTTCGTTTCGACTTTGTTACGATAGTTCTTGACCAGGCCGGTAATGAAACGATAAAACACTACCCAAACGCCTTTAAATAAAATGATTCAGTGAGTTAATAAATGCAGGATCAAGACTACGAGCTAATAGATACCCACGCGCATTTGGCCTTTGAGCCGCTGATCGATGACCTTAACGCTGTGCTCGATCGCAGCAGGGCGGCGGGAGTGACTAAATGCATTACAGTAGGCACCAAAACGGAGGAGAATCGAAGGTCTGTCGAAATTGCTCAAAAATATGACGGTCTCTATGCTACAGTTGGTATTCATCCGCATTACGCTAAGGATGTAACCGAGCCGGATATAACTGAGCTCGAAATACTTAGCCAAAACGAAAAGGTAGTAGCTCTTGGCGAGACAGGTCTTGACTTTCACTATAATTTCTCAGCCCAGCCGGCCCAGATCGAGCTTTTCAAAAAGCATCTTGAAGTCGCGGCTAAGGTGAATTTGCCGGTAATTATTCACAGCAGGGAGGCTTTTAATGAAACTCTTGAAATTT
>JANQHJ010000081.1 GCA_028282745.1 Sedimentisphaerales bacterium
CTGGCGTAATGCCAAGGTCGGTCAGCCTGATGAGTGCCGAGATATTATTGTTGCTGTGGATAGTTGCAAAGACAAGGTGCCCGGTCTGGGCAGCCCGCATCGCGATCTGGGCGGTTTCCTCGTCCCTTATCTCTCCGACAACGATAATGTCGGGGTCCTGCCTTAGCATACTTCGCAGGCTCTTGGCGAAAGTGATGTCAGCTTTGGGATTGACCTCGATCTGGCTGGCGTGGGGGAGCACATATTCTATAGGGTCCTCCACTGTCACTACGTTTCGCATAAGAAGGTCGATCTTATTAAGCATTGCGTAAAGTGTCGTTGTTTTGCCGCTTCCGGTCGGGCCGTTCATGAGGATCATGCCGGAAGGCTTTTTAATTGCTCTCTCGATAATTGTGCGCTGTTTGTCGGATAGGCCGAGTGTTTCTAACTGGAACCTGTTTGCGTCCTGGTTCAAAACTCTCAGCGACAATTTTTCACCATTCAAGACTCCGGCTGATGCTGCGCGGAATGATATTTTCATTTCGTCGATCTTGGCCACGAAAGCGCCGTCCTGTGGTCTTCTTTTTTCGGCGATGTCCATTTTTGAAACTACTTTGATACTATTGATAACTGCCTGACATGTTGAAGAGTCGATCTGTTCTACTTCTCTAAGAACTCCGTCGATTCTGAATCTAATGGTATGAATAGAACCATCCTTCGGATCGATCAAAATGTCCGATGCTTCCTGTTCAACAGCGTCGATAATGATATTCTCAGTCAGGTCGAGAACTTTGCGATCCTGGCTTTTAGCTCGGCCTTGACCATATAACTCTTTTATATTTTTGCCGGAAGTGTCAAAGATGCTGATGTCGATGCTTTTTCTATGGCCAATATTAGATAAATTATATGTCAGATTGCCGAGACGTTCGGTGAGTGACTTCATCATGGATTTATCGGAAGCGGCAGAGTGTTCCTTTGTTTCTTTAATGAAAAGAGCGGCTATGATCACCGGACCGATGAAAAAGCTAAGAAAGTTCAGGACAGCTTTACTGCCCGGGGAAAATGTTGGATTTAGATTGATCCTTTGAATACAGTAAAAGCATCCGAAAAACCATGCTATAAAAATGACAAGCTTAACAATGCTAAATGGTATCTCTGTTGCCGCGAGATTTACTGACATACTCGATGCGCAGATTTCTGAACTATCTATAAAAGATGTAAGATTAAAATACTGCATAAGCCTCCGCGGCTATAAATAAAAAACTCTATGGTTGTTTATTGCCAAAGGTTCAAATAATATATCGACCCCATACCGGGAGAATGATTAATTAATAGTATATAACAAAAAGAAAACAAATGTCGGTTTTGACTATTAAAAAAGTTCTTTTTATTCATTAAGTTAGAGACTCTAAGTTAATATCTAATTTTCAGTCAATTCTTCATCCGGCTCAATATCTGTAAACTCGGCGAACATTTCATCTGAGACGTCATCATGAGAATCATTGATCTCAAGCTTTTCGGGCTTGCCATCTATCTGCATTATCAAATTCAAGTTGCCCAGAGAAATTTTGTCTCCGGGATTTATACTCGATTCGGTAACGGCATGACCATTAACGATCGTACCGTTAGTGGAATCAAGGTCCCTGATAGATATAGCTGAACCGTTATTATGAAGTTGGCAGTGCCTTCTTGAAACCGAGTCGATAGGGATTCTCAGGTCGCAGTCGCGTCTTCGTCCGAGTACGGTGACACGGCTGGGCATAGGAATGGTCTTAAAGCTGCCATCCTTCTTGACTAACAGCAAATTGACATCCATGGTGCCTTCCTTATTCAATCACCACAACGAATCTATTATATAGGTAAACCTGTGAAAAGCAAGATTCGAATATTTTTTACAACGTCTTATTGGTTAAATGATGTCAAATAGCGTAACTGTTTTAGTGTAAAGGGGATATGTAGAAGCCATCCCAAAACCTCGATCTACTGCAATTGGCTGCAAAGTTCGAGGCCTGCGTTGTCGGCTAAAAACGTTCTCAACGTATTTCAATACGC
>JANQHJ010000160.1 GCA_028282745.1 Sedimentisphaerales bacterium
AAATTTGGAAATATTTGAAATGGACTTTTCCTCAGAATCCGCTGCAAGTTTTGGGGCTACGCTCGGTTCCAGCCAGATGGATCTGCAAGTTGCCGTACCTAAAGAACATGTTATAGAAGCAAAAAGAGCTGTAGAAAACATAGGTAAGGTAATGCAGCAAATGAATCAGGCAGCAATGGAAGCTCAAAAAAGAAAAGTTGATGAGGCACGAGAAAAGGCAATCAGGTCAGAAGCCAACCACGAGCCTGAGCCTGAAGTCGCACCGGTTGAAGAAGAGCCTGCTGAAATGATGTATTAACCAACAACTTCATTAAGTATTCAAGGCCGGATCCTCGGATTCGGCCTTTTTTATTACACGTAACTATTTGCAATAGAAACACTTAAAAAATGCTTGTCCTTTGACAGCCAAGCAATTATCATATCGGGTTTACATAGAATCATTTAATTCAGCTTTAGCTTTATGGAGGTCTTAAAAGTGGCTAATACCAGCGACATTCGCAACATCGTATTATTGGGTCATGGCGGAAGTGGAAAAACGTCTCTCGCCGAAGCAATTCTTCATACGACCGGTAAAACAAACCGATTAGGGAGTGTCGATGATAAAACGAGTATAAGTGACTTTTACGAAGAAGAAAAAGAGCACGGCTATTCCATATCCGCATCTGTTCTTCATACCGAACACGCTGGCAAGACAATTAACATAATAGACACTCCCGGCTATCCTGATTTCATCGGCCCGGCTTATAAATCCATCCCTGGTGCCGAAACAGCGGTCATAGTAATAAGCGCTGCAGCTGGTATCGAAACAAACACGCGTAAGGTTTTTGATTTAGCTAAAAAAGCTAACATGTCCAAGCTGATCGTCATCAATAAGATCGATGCCGAAAATACTGACATTTCAGAATTACTTCAAAACATCAAAGACAGTTTCGGCCAGCAGTGTCGTGTCGCGAACATACCGGCAGCTGATAAAAAATCTGTCATAGACTGTATTGAGAATGAGACCGGCGATTCACCTATAGGTGACGCGGCATCTGCTCATATGGAATTGATCGAAAGCGTTGTTGAAGCCGACGATGAGTTAATGGAAAAATATCTTGGCGGTGAAGAAATACCAGCCGATAAAATTTCCGCTGTTTTCACAACCGCTCTGATAGCGGATACAATTGTTCCAATAGTATTTACCAACGCCAGAGAAGAAATCGGTATTACCGAACTGCTCGATATTATTACCCAATATACTCCGTCACCGGAGCAGGCTAAAGGCGCAGCCATTATAGATGGCGAAAATGAAGTAGAGATAAAAGCCGACCCATCCGGCCCACTGGCTGGTCTTGTTTTCAAAGTAGGCTTCGATCCCAAGTCAAACATGAAGTTTTCGAATATCCGTATTTTCAGCGGATCTCTCAAATCCGATACACAATTACTTATCAATGACGAAAAGAAAGCGATTCGCCCAGGACATATTCTCAAAAGCCAGGGCCCAGATACAAGTGAAGTACCGGCTGGTATAGCAGGTGATATTGTAACACTGGCAAAAGTGGAAGAGCTCAAAGTTGGTGATCTTGTTCATGACGGCGGAGTAAAGGGCCAGTTCCAGATGCCTAAAGCACCGGAGCCTATGTTCTCACTGGCACTGGAACCGGCAACTCGAGGCGACGAGCAAAAGATCTCGACAGCCCTGGATAAGCTGGTCGATGAGGATCCGTGCTTTAAGGTTGCGCGTGATCCGCAGACAAAAGAGCTGGTCGTAAGCGGAATGGGCGAGCTGCACCTTAGAGTTATCCTCGAAAAGATGGACAAATACTACAAACTCAAAGTCAACACTAAACAACCAAAGATCCCATATAGAGAAACTATCACCTCTAAGGCTGAGGGCCATTACCGCCATAAAAAACAATCCGGCGGTGCAGGTCAATTCGGTGAGGTATATCTGCGTGTAGAACCTGCTGAACGCGATTCAGATCCGTCACTCGAATTCAACTGGGATATCTTCGGCGGTTCGATACCTGGTCAGTTCGAACCGGCAATCCTAAAAGGTATCAATGATGTAATGGCAAGTGGTGTTGTGGCTAACTGCATTATGCAGGACATTAAAGTTTCAGTTTATGACGGTAAGCACCATCCTGTTGACTCAAAGGAAGTTGCCTTTAGAGCTGCCGGTAAGGGTGCTTTCATTGATGCTATCCAAAAAGCCAAACCCGTTTTACTTGAGCCGATCGTCGATATGGAAATAACCGTACCCTCTGACAACATGGGTGACATCGCAGGCGACATAGCTTCAAGGCGTGGCAGAGTTACCGGCCAGGATATGCTGCCGGGTAACATGCTCACAGTTAAGGCCCAGGTTCCACTTTCTGAGGTCACACAATACAGCAGCCAGTTGAAATCCGTTACCGGCGGTCGTGGCAGCTATTCAATGACACTTAGTCATTACGAGCCTGTCCCGTCAAACGTTCAGCAACAGATAGTCGCTCAATACGCCAAGCAAAAACAAGAAGCTGAATAACAACCCTGCTTTAGGGACAGTATTAAATGGCAAGACACGACAGGCTAACGGTTCTAACAGCTATGAAGAAGATCGGCCTGGTGCCGATATTTCACCATCCTGACCTTGAAACCGCCAAAAAGATAATTTGTGCCAGTGCTGATGCCGGCGTCAATATCATAGAGTTCACCAACCGCAGCCATAATTCGATCGACCTCTATAAGCAGCTCATTGAATTCATCGATAAAGAAAAGCCGGAAGTCATTTTCGGAGCCGGCACAATTTGCGATGGCCCGACAGCATCTATGTACATTGCAGCCGGAGCGGACTTTATCCTGTCGCCGGTACTTGACGACGACATCGCTAAGATATGTAATATAAGAAAAGTACCCTACGTACCGGGATGTGGAACACTTAACGACATCCATCGTGCCCACAAGCTGGGCGTTGAAATATGTAAGATGTTCCCGGTTGCTTCATTCGGCGGGCCTGATTTCATTAAAGCGATCAAGGCTCCTTGCCCATGGGTAGAGATAATGCCGATGGGCGGCATTGTGCCCGAAAAAGAATGCCTCGCTGAATGGTTCGATGCCGGTGCTGTTTGTATAGGTATGGGCTCTAAACTGATCAGCAAAGAGCTGCTCGAAGCCGGTGATTTTACTGCCATCTCACAAAATATCAAAAATGCAGCCCGGATAATCAAGCAAGTCAGAAAATAAAAAGAGCCGCAATGAACAGCGGCTCTTCGTTTAGGCTAATCCTTTAGCTTTAAAATTTATAAGTAAGATTCATACCAAGAACATCAGAAGATTTGGTATGCTGATATTCGATACTGTAAGTAACTTTCTCAGTAATATCGAATTTGCCGCCTATATAACCACCAAACCAACCATCTTGGTCGAGATCATACTTGATCCTGGTACCCGGGCCTTTGGCAGTCACATCGCCATCAAGAACGTGAATAAAAGGACCGCCATAAAGTATTGTTTTCTCATTCATTTGATAGGACGGGCCAAAAGCAAACTGTGCTTCTACAAGATTTTCGTCACCCTGAAAATTAGCTCCTATAGTTGAAACCTTTCCTTCGGCTTGTGCCCAGAGGATTTGGACCAAGCCTCCCCATTTTACATTTTCTTTCGTACAGGTAGTGAACTTTGTGCCGAGGCCAATAGCGTAACCATCATTATCACTATTAAAACCTACTCCGCCAGGCCTTGATCCCCTTACCGAACCTCCGCCTAACTTAAGAGCCAATTCCCAGCCCTCACAAATGCCGTATCCGACATTGGCACCGATATAATGAGCTTTTATATTATCGCCATTTATACTAGCACCGGTACCACTGTTCAGCTTTACGCCTGTCTTGCCATATGCATAGTCAACGCCTGCACTGAACCGGCCTTTTTCCAACCCGGCAACAGGTGGGCCCATCGGCGTGAGAGCTAATGTCGTTGAAACTAATAAACTTATGACAACCATCAATGCAACTTTTCTGTTCATTTTGTGTCCCTCCAAATTTGGACCATTAATGTAATATCAGAACTGCACCATTGAAAAGAATTTCTTTGAGTTGAGATGCGAAAAACATTTACTTTCATTAAACACATCCATTACAGAACAAAACCTTAAGAACAACTATATCATCGCTGTTTGAAAATTCAAAATAAAAGTTGAAATATTTTACATTGCTTTGTGAATATTTTTATTACAAAGCAAGAGGCAACAATATTTACCTTTTTTATAGGGACTTCTTTAGAAACGACTTACACAAAAAACAGGCTCATTTGTTAAATCCCACCAGGTGATTTGTGATCTTAGCTTATCCTTCATTTCATTGGCCAGAGGATGAGACTCAATGATATTATTATTTTCATTCGGGTCCCGCTCAAGATCGAAAAGTGTCCAAGTATCATCTTCTGATCGGTGTGTAATTTTAAGATTTTTTTCCTGATAAAAATGAATCACCCTGTCAGATTCCCGAACCTTATGTGTATTCTTACCGATAGCCTCACCAAAAACACCCTTCGAAGTGTACTTGTCTAAAGGCAGCATAGACTGACCATGCCAAGTATCGGGTTTATCCAAGCCGAAATGAGCCGTGATTGTTGGAGCAATATCCACTGTACTCATTAGTTTATCTACTCTAACAGTCCGTGGAATATCCTTATCATAAATAATTAGTGGAATGTTGATCAATTCTGAATTCATTTTACCATCGTGAGAAAGGCTGCCATGGTCGCCGAACTCATCCCCGTGGTCCGTTGTGACGATAAAGATCGTATTATCCAGCAGTTTTAGGTAATCAAGAATGCCAAAGAGTTCTCCAGCATATTCATCTACCTGATTAATATGTGCTAAATAGAGTTTTTTCAACAGTGTGATATTATCCGGATCTGAAGTATCACGGGGCAGAAGAACCTCTTTGAATAGTGCCATCATTTCCGGCGCCGATAACTGAATCGAAGGGTCAACTTTATCGACATATTTCTGCTCCGGGACATAAGGCTCATGGATATCCATATAGTGTACCCATAAAAAGAACGGCTTATAATCGCCACCGATTGTATGAGATTGTAGCCACTGCCCTACTTTGTTATTAATTACATCTCCCCTGATATATGGAATTTCCGGTGTAACTTCATCTCTCATAGAATCATAAAATTCATCCCAGCCTTTATTCCATCCAAAGAACTCTGACAAATAAGGATTTGAATGAAAAGCTGCTGTAGAAAAACCGCCTTTTTTTACGACTTCCGATATAAGCGTTCTCTTATCCGATAGTTTCTTCGGGTTACCATATTCCAAAAAATACGAAGAACTAAGAATTGCCGGAAACGAAGCCTGGGTGTAGGGCCCGGCTGACATATACCTGTCGAAGATCATTGAATTACCGGCAAGAGAATCCAAAAAAGGAGTTAAATTGGCCTGTGAGCCATAACAACCCAAGACATCTTTTCGCAAAGTATCAATAGTCAGCAATACAACATTCTTCATAGTCAAAACCTTCCAGAAAATAAATTGAATAATAGCGTAGTTTATGAGTGTTTTGATATTGTGTCAACTCTAAGAAAAGTTCTTGTTTATACATGTTAAATCTATTAATATCAGTTAGTTATAAAGACCATGAATACTAAGCTCCCATTAATTTTATTCTGGATTGTAGCTTGTTTGATTTTATTAAGCGGGCCTTTATACGGTATCACAGAAAATCCTTCTCAGTTACAGCAGGTTTCCGAAGAATCCTCGTCTTTACCATGGTGGTCATATCCTATTTTTCTTTTTATAGTTACCTGTCTGATAGGCATTCTTGCAGTTTTAGCCGGAGTCGGAGGAGGGGTATTATTCGTACCAATAGTTTCAAGCTTCTTTCCATTCCATCTTGATTTTGTTAGGGGCACAGGACTCTTCGTTGCTATGTCATTATCCCTCTCTGCAGGACCACGCCTGTTAAATAAGGGCTTAGCGAACCTGCGATTAGCAATGCCAATCGCACTTGCTACTTCGATAGGAGCTATTGCCGGAGCTATTACAAGTTTTTCTTTACCAACTAAAACAATACAAACAGCGCTTGGTGCAACTATTATCAGTGTCTCTCTGCTCATGCTTATTTTTAAAAAAACAGATATACCCAAAAAAGAAAGGCCCGGCTATTTAAGCAAAATCCTTGAAATAGGGGGGATTTACCACGAAGACACAAAGTCGATCCACATCGAATGGAACGTTCATCGCCTTGGAAGATCCCTTGTACTTTTTATTGGAATCGGCTTCATAGCCGGAATGTTTGGGCTCGGTGCGGGCTGGGCCAATGTACCCATGCTTAATTTATTCCTTGGGCTGCCTCTGAAAATGGCTGTTGCCACCAGCGTTTTCACAATATCGGTCACAAGCACCAGTGCCTCATGGATATATTTGAACCAGGGAGCGGTTTTACCAATCATATTAGTACCTTCCATAGCAGGTATTATGATAGGCTCTCGCATAGGAGCAAAGATATTACCCAAAGCATCTCCCGTGGCAATCAGATATATTGTTATAGTTGTTTTAGCTTTGGCTGGTGTAAGATCACTACTAAAAGGTGTTGGAATTTAAACAATGAAAGATTCGTACTTGTCGGATAAACAACTCGCTTACGCAAAACTGCTTGATATAAGTGTAAAATCAGCATCTTTGATTCTTGTTTTATTCTTTGTCATTTATATTTTTGAAGCAACCAGCCCTGATATACCCTTATCTGAACTACCGCATTATTGGCATCTACCTTTGGAAGAATATCTACAACAAACAAATTACAATGCCGGCTGGAGCTGGCTTGGCCTGTTGAGTAAATCAGATTTTCTCAACTACATACCGTTGGTACTATTGGCTGGAATATCTATCCTTTGCTATATCAGGATAATACCGATATTAGCAGCAAAAAAAGATAAATGGTACATAGTTATAGCAATAGCTGAGATTGCAATACTTATCCTGGCAGCTTCAGGGGTGCTAACTTAAGTATTACGCAAAAACTTACTCTGTTTTAATCGTTCTTTTCGCCGATTCAACTGTGTTATAGAGCAGCATTGTAATAGTCATCGGCCCTACCCCGCCGGGTACAGGAGTTATCATGCCGGCCTTTTCACTGACGGCCTCAAAGTCCACGTCACCTACGAGGCGATAGCCACGTTTTTTTGTGTCATCATCAACACGATTGACACCTACATCAATAACTACAGCGCCTTCTTTGACCATATCAGCGGTTACAGTATTAGGCCATCCTGCAGCCGCGATTACAATATCGGCTCGCTTGACATGCTCTGCTAAGTTTTTCGTTCGTGTATGACAAACGGTAACCGTCGCGTTGCCGGTCGGAGCCTTTTGTATCAGCATATTGGCAACTGGTTTGCCAACAATATTACTTCTGCCTACAACAACAACCTCGGCCCCTTCGAGCTGAACACCACTTCGCATCAACATTTGAATAACACCGTGCGGTGTACAAGGTAAAAAAGCATCCTGGCCAATCATCATTTTGCCGATACTCATCGGATGAAAGCCATCAACATCTTTGGCTGGGTCGATAGCAAGCAGGATTTTGTTTTCGTCAATATGTTTCGGCAAAGGCAGTTGAACTAAAATACCATGTATCTTTGGATCTTTATTTAACTTATCGATAAGTGCCAGTAAATCCTCTTGAGTTGTCTCTGCAGGCAAGCGGTTATCATTTGAATAAATACCAATATCAGCACATGCTTTTTCCTTAGCGGTTACATAAGATTTCGATGCTGGATCTTCACCGACTAATACAACTGCCAGACCGGGTGTGATATTTTTTGTTTGTAGCTGTTCAACTTCCGTTTTAAGCTCTGCACGCATATCAGCGGCGAGCTGTTTTCCATCAATGATCTTTGCTGTCATCTGTCACTCCTAATTCAGACAGATGAGCACGCTTAGAATAGGCCGCGGACCTTACCTGTCTGGACATCAACTTCGATTCGCCTGAACGCAGGGTTCGAGCCGGTACCAGGCATTAACTTTATAGAACCAGCCACCGGAACAACAAAACCGGCACCCTTGAACAGCATAATATCTCTAACGGGTAATGTCCAGCTTTTAGGCCGGCCTTTTAAATCCGGATCATGAGAAAGGCTCAGGTGGGTTTTGACCATGCAGGCCCCAAGATGACTTAATTCGTCATCCTGCTCAAATTTAACTGCCTTTTCCAAAGCTTTCTCGGTATAAGAAACGCCATCGGCGCCATAAACATCTTTCGCGATAAGCTCTATCCTATCCCGCAATGGCATATCATTATCATACAAATACCGGAAATCATTCTCAGCTTCACAAGCCTGTACTACGGCCTCTGCCAACTCGATAGCTCCTTCGCCGCCCTCTTGCCAATGCTTCGATACTACCGCCATTGCCCCATTTTGCCCGGCAACTGATTTAACATAATCAAGCTCAGCCTTGGTATCGGTTGAGAAATGATTTATACAGACAATTGGAGTAATACCGCTTTTCTTGACGGTTTCTATATGGGCTATTAAGTTTTCACAACCTTTTTCGACTAATTCGAGATGCTCTTCTGTATATTCTTTAGTCAGCTTTAGGCCTGGTTTTACCGCTGGGCCGCCGCCGTGCATTTTAAGAGCTCGAATTGTAGCTACTATAACAACCGCACTGGGTGTTAGGCCTGACATCCTGCATTTAAGATTCCAGAATTTTTCAAAGCCGATATCCGCACCAAATCCACTTTCGGTGACATGATAATCGACGAGCTTGGATGCCAGCTTGTCAGCGATGATCGAGCTTTGTCCTATCGCGATATTCGCAAAAGGCCCGGCATGTACAAAAACAGGATTGCCCTCGATAGTCTGCAGCAAATTCGGATGGATCGCATCAACCATCCATGCTGTCATCGCACCATCAACTTCAAGATCAGCTGTTGTTATTTCATTACCGCTTTTATCATAAGCTACTACTATCCTGCCAATTCTCTTTCGAAAATCTTCCAGGTCGTTGGCAACTGCTAAAATAGCCATTACTTCACTTGAAGCGCTGATAGCAAAACCGGATTCCATCGGGTAGCCATCCATTTTACCACCCTTGCCTATCTCGATATTACGAAGCGACTGGGCACAAAAATCCATTACCCACTGCATTTGCACTCGTGATGGATCAATATTGAGACGCTTTAGACCACGGCTGGCCAATTTTTCGTCATCGTAATTTCGCTCATGCTGCATTCTGGCTGTAAGAGAAACCATCGCCATATTATGAGCGTTTGCTACAGAATCAACATCACCTGTCAATCTTATCGAAAGCGGTACCAGCGGTATACACTGGGCAAGGCCGCCACCGGCTGCCGAGCCCTTGATATTAAATGTCGGCCCGCTGCTCGGCTGTCTTATAGCGCCGGATACTTTCTTGCCAAGTTTACCGAGCCCTTCGATGAGACCGATTACGGTCGTAGTCTTACCCTCTCCAAGCGGTGTTGGGGTAATAGCCGTTACGTCTATATATTTAGCGTGCGGTTCGCCATTGAGCCTTTCATGAACTTTTTTGAAATCTACCTTGCCGTATTTATTCCCATACGGCAGAAGCTCCTGACCTACAAGGCCTAATTCGTCTGAGAGCTGAAAAATAGACTTCATATTCTCTTCGGCAGCTTCAGCGATCTGCCAATCTTGTAATTTTGAAGGGTCAAGTTTCATAAAAGAATCAGCTTTCTTAAATATTTCCCCAAAAGTTTGACAAACATATTATATCTTTTTCATTAGTCCCTGTCAATACAGCACTTACAAACATCTTCGCATCTTATATTATTAAGTCTAAATTTATAATGATTCAAGAGTTTTTATCGGAATCATCAAATTATTTTAGCATAACATACGCTTAGAAAAACATTGACATTCTTCGCCGTCAGTGCTAATTTTTTATATATATTAGCGGATTGTAAACCAGATATGGATAGCCCTTTTCGGAGATTGAGAAATGGATTCTCGTAAAATATCAGTTCTCGTATCAGTGTTATGTTTTGCTTTTTTTGTCACATCCTGTTTAGCTGAAATTGAAGTGACTGTGCCCGACAAAGATGTGAACGCAACAGTCACCATTAAGCTCCCTTACTATGCGAAAATAACAGGCGACGATGTTTATGTAAGATCCGGCCCGGGAACAAATCATTACCGCTGCGGTAAACTGCAAAAAAGCAACATCGTGAAAGTTCTTGAGCACAGATTAGTATGGTCGCGGATAATCCCACCCAAGGGCTCTTTCTCATGGATCTCAAAGCAATATATCACGATCAGTAACCAGAATACTAAAATCGGTGTAGTAACTGGTGACAACGTACGGGTTTATGCCGGCTCACCTTACATCGAACCGATACATTCCGAAGCGATCCAGTTGCATCTCAATAAAGGCGACCAGGTTGTACTGATGAATGAGGAATTCGGTGACTATTACAAAATTATCCCGCCAAAGGGAGCTACTTTATGGGTAAGCACTCAATTCACACAACCAACAGACTATACACCACCGAAACCCGCAGTAGTTGAGCCTATAATCCCAGACACCAATACCAGGGTTAAACCTATCGATATAATCGAAGAGAAGAAGGCTATAGTCCCTACAACTATTAGCGAAGACTCTGAAAGATTAAAAGGATTTTATGATCTTCATAAACAAGTTAAGACTGAAGTTGAAAAACCTTTTGATAAGCAGGACTACAGTAAACAAAAAGCGGCCCTGGCAAAGATCCTCGCCACAGATCCGAATGACAAAGCCGGCCAATACGCAAAATTCATTCTCAGCCAGATCAAAAGATATGAGATCGCTGCTAAAATAGACAGCCTGCTTAAAGGACAAAAACAGGAATTTGCCAATATTTATAAAGAGATCGAAACAAAACGAGCTGAGAAAATAGCCTCTTTTAAAGATCTTGGTCAATATGCGGTTGTAGGCAAATTGAAAACTTCTAATATATACGGCCCGCAGGATGTGTTGCTGCACTATATCGTAGTTGACCAGGCCGAAAAAATTATTTGCTACTCACTCCCGACAGATGACGCTACGAGAATTGATTTGAAAAAATATATTGGCAAAAAGGTTGGTCTGTTCGGTACTATTGAACCACACCCACAAACGGCAGGAGCACTGGTCAAATTCAACGCAATCGAAATAATTGAATAAGCCACAATTAAGCTTCAGAGCAATCCAAGAAAAGATTTTGACATTGTTTTGTTTCGTGTTTTGACGCAAGTAATTTACCATATACTCACATAATAGCTGGATATTTTAAGAAAAGAGAAGCAGGATTTGGCATATCAAGGCGCTTGATGTTGTCATCGGGCTTATAATGGCCTTTATTTACAGCAGGCAAGAGGTTGAGAAAACCGATAACGAGGTAAAATTTACCGAATCAAAAAATTCCCGTAAGCTGTGGCAGGATAATATATTTTGCCAGCATGGTCGGCATATTAATCTTTGCCAACTGGGGTAAATCACAAGAGACAGCAGGCCTGATGGATTCGGGAATGGGCAAAGGGCCAGCTTTGGCGCTGCTGCTGGCCGGGCCTGCTCTTAGCCTGCCGAATATGCTGGTGATACGTTCTTTTATGGGAACTCAAAAAACAATTGTTTTTGTTTGCTTAGTTGTGATAATGGCAACGATGCCAGGGGTCTTTTTTGGAGTGATATCCTGATGGAAAAAATCCAACTAAAACCAATAGGTATTATTCATTCGACTTTTAAGCAGGCACAGGGAACACCCATTCAGCCGGCATTCGCCCATGAGAGCGAAGGTATAGTTGAGGTGTTTGACGAATATTTAGACGGATTGAAAGACCTGGACGGCTTTGAACGTATCTGGCTGATTTACTTTTTCGATAGGGCAAAAGAATATAAGCTCACTGTTAAGCCATATATGGACACCACACCGCACGGGCTTTTCGCTACAAGAGCACCATCAAGGCCGAATCCGATCGGGATGTCATCGGTTAAAATAAAAGAAATCAAAGCAAACAAAATACTTGTCAGTCAATTAGATATACTCGATGAAACGCCGCTTCTGGATATCAAACCATACGCCCCGAAATTTGACTGTTTCAAAGTGAACAGAATCGGCTGGCTCAAAAACGCCGACGAACGTTCAGGCAGAGCTGACAATAGATTTCATTGAGTTCAACAGCAATTTGGCTATAATAATAATATTATTGAAAAGTAAAGAAGGGGGCGACTGGCATCGACCGGATGACGGATCGATGAGTTGCATGTCCAGGACGCCGGTTGGCCTGGCTAAAAATCCGGTACCTAATTTTAATTGGCACTAGCCAATACGCATTGGCTGCTTAAAGCAGCTCGTCCTTACTGACCTTGCCTGTGGGTTAGTAATGGGCGTCAAATAGCAGGCTGCTCCTGACGGTTGTTCGGGCCCGAAGGAAAAGATTAATTCCGACCTAGCCGACTCCATAGCCTGTTGTGCGGCGATGGACGAGGCGAATTTCAAAAGTACGACTAAACATGTAGATGCTTATCGTGAAACATCTCGGGACGGGGGTTCGAATCCCCCCGCCTCCATTCGACTCGCTTGACTCGCTCATAGTGTGCTATGGCACAGACCCTTCACTGTCATGAGTATCCTGCGTTTTACCTGCGTTGAGTATCTGTGAGCCTCTCGGAAAATAAAAAGCGGTTTTCACGGACTCCTCCATCTCTAATGACTCGGTATGACCATCAAAAAACACTACATTCATTTTTTTGTTGTGCCTGTAGGCAAATCGAGTTTGCTTCTCCTGTAGTTTTAGCTGCGAATCCTGACTCATTCCATAAAATGGATCGCCCTTTTCCACAACACTCGGGCCATAGACCATAAAATTACCGCCTACTACCTGTTTAAGAAATTTATTATATGTAATTTCAAGCGTATCGGGATTGATATATCTATTCCCTTCCATAGCAAATATTTTTTCAACAGGCCTGCCTATTTTATTAATATTCGGAAAGTATCCTTGCGGAATAGTCACTCTATCACTTACTCGCTTATCGGTAATTAGCCCAGCTTGACTTTGCGAGTCTTGCTGGTCCCTAACCACATGAAATCCCATCGCCGCCGCATAGCTGAAATATCTAAGCCGCGCTTTGTCCGAGCCCATATACTCCCGATCATAATAATCACGGTTAGATGGACATCTCAATTCGTTATTGAATATCTCGTACTGTCTTTGAATCGGATCTTCAGGCAATGCCAATGAAGCACCCATCATGGGCGATACCCAGTCGAGATTTTGTGAAGGAGCTGTCGAACCGGTAATAGAATTTTTATACTCATTCGGGGTATCTATGGAATCACCGTAGATGGCACTGCTTAACTTTGTCCCGCTCGTACACGGCCCGGCAAATGCGTCATTCCATTCAGAGCTATAGGCAATAAGTGAAATCCCCACCTGTCTGAGATGAGCTTCGCATCTGACTGTCCGTGCAGCCTCTTTGGCTCTATTAAGCACCGAAAGCAATATTGACATAAGCAAGGCTATGACAGAGATTACTACCAGTAACTCTATAAGAGTAAAGCCTCTACTACTAAAACGCAGAGATACTGACCGCATATTACAACCTCACGCTTTCGAGCCCTCCCTCAGAAATCAAGCATAAACTGTCTAAATCAAAATGTGAAACTAATCCTTACCATTCAGTCGGTGATTCTTAATTTGCATATCGGCCCAATGCTGCCAGTTGGTACCGTCATACCACCTTGGCGGAGCAAGCTCCTTTTCCCAATTTTCCAAAGCCGCCAACAAATCCTTTGCTATCTTCGGATACTTATCAGCTACGTTTGTAGTTTCGCCAGGATCATTCTTTAGATTAAACAGCATTAAAGGCAGTAACAGTTTCTTCTCTTTACTAAGAGGATCTTCAGCTATGCGAAGCAACTTCCAGTCATCTTTCCTCACTGCCGCAGTTCGCCATAGCCGCCAGAAAAGATACTCATGCGGTTTGCCCTTATTCTCACCTCTAAGATAAGGCAGAAGATTCACACCGTCGAGTTTTTTACCAGCATGCTTTGCACCTGCCGCCGCGAGCATCATCGGCATCAAATCCAATGTACTAACCGGCTGATCATAATGAGAACCTGCCGGCAACTTACCAGGCCATTTTATTACAAACGGAACCCTTATACCACCCTCCCAATAGCTACCCTTATAGCCTCGCAAAGGCCTGTTTATCGATGAATTATTTGTCGGGCCACCGTTATCGTTTATGAAAACAATCATTGTATTATCATCAAGATTATAATCTTTCAATACCTTCATTACTCTGCCGATATTTCCATCCATCGACTTTGTCATAGCGGCATAGATACGTCGATTTTTATGTGTAATTTCAGTGAATTGCTCGATATCTTCTTCCTTAGCGTGCATAGGTGTATGCACAGCATTGTAGGAAAGAAAAATAAAGAACGGTTTATCTTTTTTACGTTTAATAAAATCAATAGCCGCGTCGGTCATATCATCTGTCGTGTATTTTATTTCCTCCTGCTCATTGAGAGCTTTATAGTCGCGCATCATCGCGCTGCCTTTACCTGGATTCTTAATAGGCCAGTAACTGCGCGAGCCGCCGAGAAAACCATAAAACTCATCGAAACCACGTTTCAGCGGATGATACTGTAACTCTTCACCAAGATGCCACTTGCCTATCATCATCGTATTATAGCCGGCACCTTTTAGCCCATCAGCAATCGTACACTCTGAAGTATCTACACCAAAATCATCCTTTGTATAACCCGGCGTCGGCACAGCTGCGCAATTGCATTCGGCGCCAAATCTTTGCTGGTATCGCCCTACTATCAAACCAGACCTTGAAGGCCCGCACACCGAAGCTGTAACATAACCCTGATTGCAGATCACACCTTCGTACGCGAGCTTATCAAGATGAGGCGTCGGAATCTGATCGCCGCCATTAAATCCAAAATCCGAATAGCCTGCATCGTCGGAAATCACTAAAATAATATTCGGCTTGGTTTGACCGGAAACTGCAAATACAGGCCTAAGACCTAAAACCAAAGCACTACCGCAAACTGATTTTAAAAAACTTCGTCTGTTCATACTTACCCCACTTCTGTAATGACATTAGTTATTCTTCGAAAACAGGATAACATTTCTCACACCAAAATGCCAGACACATTTCATGAGATATTATTGGCTAAACAGCTCCGTTTTCAGCTTCGCTACTTCAATATCAGCTAATCGTGTCGGCTGAGGAAGACGGTATTTATCCGTACAATTAAGCGTCCATTTGATCACATCATCCAAAACGCACATATTGCCCACTGAAACAAAAAGGGGCTTAACATTAGCCCTGGTTCTTACAACTGCCCCGATAGTCTGGCCTTTATCTTCCAGTAATGAGTAGCTGCCCTTCTCTTTTCCAGGATATTTGTATTCTCCGATCAGCCTGCTCTTTGCACAGCCGATGGTAGGCTTATTGATAAATAAACCGAGATGAGCAGCTAAGCCGAGCCTGCGGGGATGGGCGATTCCCTGGCCGTCTATCAAAAACATATCCGGGCTAATTTTCAATTTATCAATAGCTGCCAAACACACCGGCGCCTCACGAAATGACAACAATCCAGGTATATATGGAAAGGTTAGTTTTCTAACCGCGTGTTTTATCTCGACAATCGATAGAGATGGATACTCAAGTACCACAGCACAACCGATGATTCTTTCTTTATCTTTTGTAAACGCACAATCCACACCAGCTATAAGCTTAGGAGTTGTTTTAATAGAGGTAAATTTAACCTTAGACGATAGTTGCTTCTGAATTGATATCGCCTGACTATATGATAAATTCCATTTGTGTAATTGTTTCATCAACTATAGATTATCAGGCATTTGTAATGTAATAATCAACATATTTTTATGTTTTAGTTTTCTGCCAATCCTCTGCAAATCGGGCGAGATCAAAATAGTCAACCTTTTGGTCAAGATTTAGATCACCACGCAGGTCAATTCCTGTTTTTGCCCAATTATTGATCAATAGACAATAATCCCTGAAATCAACCTTACCATTATTATCAATATCGCCTCTGGCAAACCTGTTCCAGATGCTTGTTCTTCGATAGTTGTGAGCTAAAATTGCAAAATCCAGCAAATCGGTTAAACCCTGTTCATCAATATTAGAATGTCTATAATGACTTAACCAATTATCAGAATATATTGCTATATCCAGATAGTCAACGATACCGTCATAATTGATATCACCTCTGAGCCAAAATCCCTCTGGTGCTTGAAAAGCTTGCTGAATTTCAACAAGATACCATCCCCCGGATACTGGATAGTGTGGCACCTCATTTAAACCCCAAAAATTAGGATCATCGTTAGGATCAAGGTGTTCTAAGAAATTAATAAAATCTACCACATCCATACCATATAGTACTTCTCCAAAAACACAATAACCGATACCTTCTGGATCTTGAGCTTTATCAAAAAAAAGATTATCCGTTTGGTTTATGAAGAACTGGGAATCAGCGGAATTAGGATCAGAGGTTCTTGCCATGGCTATCGTTCCCCTGGCATTACTTAAGCCGTTATAACTTTCATTAATAATTGATTCTCTATCAGTAGGATAATAACCGACTCCCCAACCAGGAATATAACGCCATAATCCTCCCTGGATAATCCCAAAACCTTTATCTTGATATTTAGTAGTCCGGTGTATGAAAGTACCATCGTAATAGCCGGTATTAACATAATGCAGAATATTATCTACAGTGATTGGTGCTTCATTGATATAAAGTTCTATGAATATATTGCCGAAAATTGTATCAATTACAACCTTTGGATTTTCCCCGAGACAGGTAAATTGCGCAGAAAATATACTGGCTGCCATTAGCAGCAAAATGATTTGTGCTCTTTTCATCACCCTCGTACCATGACCAACACTATAAAAAGCCTTTGGTTGAAATATAAATCAAATCTTGATTATATCAATTTAAAGGCTAAAAATCAAGGCATACAGGCCGTATCAGGCAATATCAGCTGCATAAGGCCAATAAAAAAGGCCGTCATTTTCAATGACAGCCCGATTGAGTAATAAAATATTGCAAATTGTTATTTGACTTCCATTACAGAATTAAGCTCTCCGAATGGATTCACCTCGGTAACTTCATTATATGGATCCTGCTGCCACTTACCGTCAACAACCATCCTGTAACGATACCTGCCAGGCGCCAAATTCATTTCCATCTGCCATAGCCCTGAGTCGCCGACCTTTTGCATCTTGGTCTTGCTCGGCAACCAGTTATTGAAATCGCCCGCGATATAAACATCCTTGGCATGCGGATAAAGACTGACAAAGACAACCGCCCCGTTTCTCTGACTAACGCCGTAATAATCGCTCAGTTTTTCTTCTAACGATTTCTTCGGCTCTTGGACAACAGGCTGTGCGGCTACCGGTTGTGACATCTCAGGTTTACTTTCAATAGCTTGACCAACAACAGCTTCACTTACAGCAGGTTGACTTTGAGTTGGTTGACTGACCTCAGGTTTAAACGCAACCGGCTCGGCTATTGGTTCACTTACCGGCGGTGCACTTACAGGTATTGGAGTAATTTCCGGCTGACTTACAACTGGCGCTGCCACAGCAGGCTCGCTTACTACCTCTGGAGCTATTTGAGACTGCGGCTGTGGCTGAGGTTGTTCAGTAAGTTTGACTATCTCAGGCTCGATCTGAGCTGACTTTAGAAGCTCTTCGGCACTTGTACTGATCTTATCAAGCTGATCTGATAGATTATTAACGATATCATGCTGCTTGCTCTTGCTTTCAGCAGCCATAATCTCTTCAGCCAGCATTCTAAAATCAGCCTGACCTTTACTTGCCGGATCGTACTCGCAAATAGGCTGGCCAAAGCTTGCCGCTTCTTTGATCTTAGTATTGAAATTAACGATAGTCTTGAACATCTTTTCGGAGAAGTGATTACGAAGCTCGCCGAGAATCTCTCTGGCCATCTTCGTACGAATGTCGTACATACTCGCAAGGACCTTGACATCGATTTCCTGCTTGCATCTCTTACAGAGAATATTAAGTGTCTCGAGCTGTTTGCTAAGACCATGCAGAGCAAAATACCCCGTCTCGACCGGAACGATAACTTCCGTCGCAGCCCGTAACGCGTTAAAGGTCAGCAGTCCAACCGAAGGCGGGCAATCGATTATGGCAAAATCATAGCTGCCGTTAAGCTTGCTAAGCACATGTCTCAAGCAGCTCTCTCTGTCCATAACACCGACCATCTGCTGCTCGAAAGCGCTAAGATCAATACTGGCAGGAGCCAATTCCAGCTTATCGCTTATCTGCCACAGTATCTCTTTAAGCCTGATCGGCTCACCTCTGCTCTTACTGATCAGAATATCATAGATACTCTGTTCGATCTGCTCCTCAGGAACAGCCAGCCCGACCGCGCAATGTGATTGCGGGTCAAGATCAACCAGCAGGGTTTTCTTGCCGAATTCGGCAAGAGCGCTGGCGAGGTTAATAGAGATGGTGGTCTTACCACAGCCACCTTTTTGGTTAACTACTGCTATCGTTCTCATATAGCCTTCTCCGTAAGACCATTGCAGGAAAACACATCAAGACATGCCTGAAAGCATCCCTGCTAATACTAAAAAAGACAGTTTCCTTACTATCTTATTCGGCTCAAAGACCGCATAAACTTTATCATTTTATGGGACTAGCCCATAAAAATCCCCCTTAGCAATACCAATAACACCCTTTTTTCGGACTTATACTATATGGTATTCTGACAACCGTCTTTGGGCTAAGATTCTTAAAATCCACCTTAATACTACTGAAAATTGGACAAATCCTCAAGTGACTTTCTGATAAAATCCAGAAATTGTGCTGCGTACGCGCCATTGACCACCTTATGATCCACCGACAATGTCAGGCTCATTATTTTTCGAATTTTATCTTCATCGTCAGCCGTAACAGTATCGATTATCCTGCCCACTCCTAAAATACTGCACTGTCCCGGCATCACTACAGGCGTAAATGAATCAACTCCAAACCCTCCAAGATTACTCACCGTAATACTGCCGCCCTCGAGATCTTCAAGGGTAAGCTTAGCGTTCTTCGCCCTTTCTATAATACTCTGCGTATCATTTGCTATCTCATTGACATCTTTCTTATCAACATCTTTCACTACCGGAGCAACAGTTCCCGCAGGAGCAGACACAGCCAAACCTATAGAAATATTCTCTGCAAGTTTAATAGTTTCACCGTCAAGCTGCCCTGTCATTAACGGAAACTTTTCAAGCCCCATCGCTGCGGCTTTGAGAATAAAATCATTAAACGAAATCTGTACACCATCTTTTTCATTGGTCTGATTTCTATACTCACAAAGTTCCGTCATATCAACGCGAACCGTTAAATAAAAACAGGGAATTTCACGCTTTGACTGTAACATTCTCTGTGCGGTAATTTTTTGTAGCCGAGATAAAGGTATCACCTGGCCGAGTTGATATTTTTCAGGCTCACCTTCATTTGAATCCACAGCCTCGACAAGTTCCTGGATTGTAGGTAAACCACAACCATTAGCCTGATTCAAATCCCCGTTTTCAGGACTGCCAAGCTCAGCATTGTTTTTTTTTAGCGAATCGATAAGTTCCTGTGGAATCTCTTCATTCTCATCGCCAAGTATCATCAAAGGCGTATGTATAGGAACAGTCACACCGACCTCAACAAGTATGGCTTTAACATAGCCGTCACCCGGCGACTCCATTTCCATCGAAGCCTTGTCAGTCTCAATCTCGAAGATGGCATCACCACGCAATACCTTATCACCTACATTAACTTGACAACCAACGACAGTTCCTTCCTCCATTGTCTTTCCAAGCTTAGGCAATCTTACCTGCATTGTCATAGTGTATCTCTCAATAAACTATTAAAAATAAAGCGGCCCGAGTAATTATACCCGCGCCGCGATGTCATTGTCCAGTTGTTAATTACATTTATCAGTATTACTAAGGCTGAACTTGTGGTTGTGGCTGATTCTTAGGTTGCATTTGCATCATCATGAATCCCATAAACAATTCCGACAGATGCTTCTTAGGAACGGCAACATCGATCACAGCCTTGCCGTCACCAACATCGCCGGCAAAGGCCACATTACTGCTGGTTTGCATCTGATCAAACGGCAGGGACATCGGCATAGGTGCCATACTAACCGTTATCTGCATTAGTCGAATGATATTAGCCGTACCGACAAAATCAGCTTCATCAGCACCGTCCAGCATAGTTACCGCTGTCTGCACTTCAGAGGTAAGTGTCTTCTCGCCAGCCTTAACTGAATCTATCAGGCCTTTAACTGCCGTTCTCGTATCTGCACCAACAGCAACAACAAAATAATCACCAGCCATAGCCGTTTTAATCTCAATCCTATCACCACACTTCTGCATGATCATCTGGGCCTGTGGGGAACCTGCATCGACAGCTTCAAGTGATATATCAATTAGATCAATATCCACACCCTTATACGAACTTGCTCCCTTGATATACTCGCCTTCAGCTTTTAATCCTGCTTTACTTAAATTAGCCAAAACGTCGCCCGTTATAAGATCGATCGCTTTACTATAGGCCTGTTTGAATCCGTCTTTATCTCTAACCTGCACAACCTTTGTTACAGCAAAAGGTGGTTTATCGCTGTTTGGCTTCACACTCACAGCCATTGTCCCACCAGTTGAAGCAATCAATTCCTTGGCAATTCCATTCAACTGATTTCTAACTTCATCGCCTAAAAAAGTTCTCATAGTATCTAACTTTACGTCGATCAGTGTCAGCATTAGGGATTTATTCAATTTCGCGGAGAAATTCATAGCTGCTCCGTCTTCCATATAGCCAATGAGTTTGTTTGTTTTTGGTAAAGTTGAATCTTTTGCAAACATATTAGCCATTTCTGTGCCGGCTTCAGCAGAGAACGTTTTCTTGATATTCAAAACATCAGGCTCCGGATCGATAGCAATACTGACATAATCACTCTCTGCTAAAAACTTCTTTAACAGTTTTGTTATCTGGGCTATCTCTTGCGGCGATCCGCCCGCAGGGCTCATCGCCTGCATTTGCTGCTGCATCATACCAAGCGACATCTCGATCATCCGTCCGTATGATTTATTGATCTGATCGATATCGCCATAAATCCAGATAGGTGCCTCAGATGAAAGCTTCTTTTGAGACGCGTCAAGCGAATCTGCTAATCCTTTTGAGCCCTTAGCAGCAGCCAGTATTAGGCTTGTGTTTTCAACTTCACCAAGTAATGCATAATTACCAGCTTTGACCGCAACCAAATTACCCATACCAGGGCCTTTGACACTACTTACACCATTTTCGTTCGGTTCAGAGACATTTTGACTTGCGCTAACGAATTGACTGTAATCCTTAACTGGTAGCATTGCGATAACTGCCGGCTCCGGTGAACCTTCCCTGGCCATGCCAAAAATTATTACATCACCACCGGTATTAAGACCCTGCATAGTAGGATTACCCAATGTTCGCATGAATAAATGTGCTCTTGCGGCCTGTGAAGGAACTACCATCGGTATAAGGCCAAGTGAGAACTGATCGATCTTAGCCATCGTTGCGTCGAAATTATTGATCTTGACACAAAATAAACTGTCAGCAGGCACCGTATCCAGCGAATCGGCAAATCCGAAACTCGCCATCAGCATTAAAGATGTAATCAGACAGATAAAGAACTTTTTTGCTTTTTTTAACATTTCCATACTTTAAAGCCTCCATTTCAAAATTAATTTTTCTTAAACATCGCCCAGTTACTATAAGCCAACTATATTTTGTTTACAAGCATACATTTTCTTCTGCTAAACAGCCACTTTCAGACTATTGATTTTTAACTATCATCCAAAATCATCCTTTTCCTCCAATAGAGACGCATAAGAAGCGAAAAATTAACAAAAAAATTCAACTTCCATAAATAAAAAGGCCCATGAGCATATCACAGGCACTTTTATTAAAGCAGCGATTATCAATAACATATCGCTTTTGACGCAATTTCCGAATTGTGATATGATAGAGCCCAAAACCGGATCTTTCTAAAGGATTAGGAATTTGTCACAACTTAAGAGACAGCTTGGACTTTTGGATGTCTTCAGCATCGCATCCGGCGCTATGATAAGCTCAGGCCTTTTCGTCCTGCCGGCCATTGCTTTCGGCAAAGCCGGCCCCGCCATTATCATTTCATACGCAATCGCATCTTTGATGGTACTGCCGACCGTTTTGAGCAAAGCAGAACTGGCAACAGCGATGCCCAAGGCCGGCGGAACATACTTTTTCATCGAGAGAAGCCTCGGGCCTATGATGGGCCTGTTCAGCGGATTGACCGGCTGGTTCAGTCTTGCCCTGAAAAGTGCCTTTGCAATAGTCGGCATGGCGGCATTGATAGAAACCTCTCTTAACATCGTTGACATCACCCTTTTGCCCACGCACACAAAGATGATTTCTGTGCTTTGCTGCCTTGTTTTCACCGCTATGAATATTGTAAGCGTCAAACATACCGGCAGATTACAATCACTCCTTGTAGCAGCATTGCTTGGAATTTTGGCCTTATTTATCATCTTCGGGGCCGGTACAATGGAACCGGCAAGATTTTCGAACTTCTTCGAAAAGGGTCACTGGAAGGTACTGGCAACCGCCGGTTTGGTATTTGTCAGCTTCGGCGGACTCACTAAGGTAGCCAGTATCAGTGAAGAAGTTAAACGTCCAGACAAAAATATACCACTTGGTATGCTAATGGCGTGGTTCATAGTAAGCCTTTTTTACATAGGTGTCATAATTATAACAATCGGCGTCACCCCACCCGCCGAACTCTCTGAAAATCTCGCACCTATATCGCTCGCGGCTTCAAAATTTTTACCGCGAGTCGGTTTTGGCATAATGAGCTTGGCAGCGTTAGCGGCATACATCACAACTGCCAACGGTGGAATATTAGCAGCAAGCCGCTCACCATTGGCAATGAGTCGTGACGAACTGCTCCCGGCAATTCTTTCAAAAGTTAATAAAAAATTCATGACTCCGCATATAAGCATAATTTTGACGGCGATTTTCATGATATCAGCCATTGTCTTTCTCGATATTGAATTGCTTGTCAAAACCGCGTCAACCGTCATGATAATGCTTTTCTTGCTTGAAAACATAAGTGTCATAGTCATGCGAGAAAGTAAAATTCAGGCATACCGACCTCGCTTCAGATGCCCTTGTTACCCCTATATACAGATAGCCGCGATGATTGCATACGGCATTCTATTAATAGACATGGGTGTGATCCCAATTTCCATATGTTCGGGTTTTTTCTTGCTTAGCATTATATGGTATTTGATTTTTATCCGTGCCAATGTCACACGCGCTTCTGCCGCCAGGCACATCGTCGAAAGAGTCACCGACCGGCAGCTTCAATCGGTAACCCTTGAAGACGAATTGCGAGATATATTGCTCGAACGCGACGAAATAATCGAAGACCGTTTCGACAAGCTTATAAAAGACTGTGAAATTATTGACTTTGAAAGTCACGGCAGTGCTGACGAGCTCTTTCGCCGGGTTTCAGGGATCTTAGCTAAAAAAGTGGATGCCAACGATTTTGTTCTATTTGAGAAATATCTTGCACGAGAAGCCGAAACCGGTACCGTCATAAAACCACACTTCGCCATTCCTCACGTCGTAGTGGAAGGCCAGAATAAATTCGACATTGTACTGGTTCGTTCCGTAGGCGGAGTAACATTCCCACATGCCCCCGATCCGGTGCATATAATGTTCTTCTTAGCGGGCTCAAAAGATGAGAGGAATTATCACCTGCGCGCATTAATGGCTATCGCGCAGATAGCCCAGCAGAAACACTTCGAGAAACAATGGATGGAAGCACGCGACGCTAACGCCATAAGAAACCTCATCCTGCTGTCAACCAGGACAAGGGATCACAAATCCAGCTAACTATCGATCCCCTGAATGGTCTTAACAGAAGCTATACGATTGGCAAATAAGGCCTTTTTATGTATCCCCAGCACCACATTGCTGATGGGCATTCGGTCTAATTGCGGGAAATAAAAAGTAACCACGCCCACATTGAACCATCTAAGAATAACATCATCAGTATCTATCTGATGACGAAGATCGTTTCTGTCGATGGATTCGTTTGACTCGCTCAGTCCGTGCTGTAATTCCAGCCTGTTCGGCAAAAATACCCAGTAGAAGAACAGGCTTTTGACCCATATCACCCGCAAAAATATCGACCAGATATATGCAAGCAAAAGATAACCTAAAGGATCGTTCGCCACACCAAGAACTCTGAAACCATTAAAGAATTTCGCAAAGGTGCTCGGCCCGTGCAGTAAAAGTATCAAAAGCACTACACAAACACCGCCTAATAAAAATCCCAACGTCACCGGCTTTAATTTGAATATCACAACGGCCGCGTTAAGCGCCCCAAATAAAATTATTGTCCCGCCAATTATATTCTGGATAACTACTACCGCAGACGCGTCTTTGTTAATGCCGTTCAAAAATACTCCTATAATCCCGCCCACAACCATTAAGGCCATAGTCGGCAGAAATAATACAGGCCAACCCCAGTCATACCCCGTCAGCCATACTTTGATATTCTCATCCTCACGGAGTTCATTATCCCTTTCGAATCGAGTGCGTGCGCTCTTGGTACGCTTGGATATGAACATGAAAACCAACAATGCTATTGTTATAGCCACAACAAAATAGAACGCGAACATCCTGTTAGAGATGAAAGAAAACGTATCATTTTTAACATCATGGCCCATACTAATAAACAGCAGTATATATATGTACAAAACGATAGCGAGAAAATCGCTGAACATCAGTAGAATTTTAAGCTTATACTTTTTCGGCGGCAGAACATGTTTGGGCCCAGCAGGTTTGACAGATTCTTCGATAACCTGTTTTTCTTGTACAGGCTTAGCAATTGCTTTATCCATCTCCTGCTCAAAAGATACCTGAGCAGATTGCTCTACCGGCTCTTCTTGCTGTTTTTTAGCAGGCTCTTGCTCACCGGGCCCGTTATAGTCCTGCTGCGAACCGGAAATGAATTCGAAATCTTTTTCCTTATTTTCTTCGCCCATGGTTCATCTCCCAAAAAGGTGATTTCTCGAAAATACCAGCTACTTTAGAATCTACCCATATTTAACCACAAAGTCAATCCCGTATGAATGATCGATATGCCCGTTTTTAGGCTCAAAAACCGCACATAAAAAAAAAGAGGCTCCGGAACACGGGAAATCCGGAGCCATTGCCCTTGATGAATCGTTTGCACGATCACAAAGAGTGAAGAAAAACATTATATCCTTCTTGTCATAAGTATGTGAAAGAAAATCAGTAATTTCGCCCAAAAACTACACATTTTTTAAAATTTTTTCCTTTTATAGCAAATTGTTCCTGATTAAGCCCTGTGTCCCCCATATTTAGCCCATACTGAGCATAGAATAAACATATTTGGCACTTGCAAACATTTTTGAATATTGATACATTCCTGCCTCGATTTGAGTTAAAAAACTGCGATTTGAACTCTAAGATCATGCTTAACAAACACGTATTGAAAAACGGTATGGTGATACTCGGCGAACCGATAGAAGGCGTCGAATCGGTAGCATTTGGATTCCTGTTACCCTGCGGCTCTGCCCTTTTACCGTCCGGCCATTGTGGCGCCGCAAACATTATCGAAGACTGGATTTTCCGCGGAGCTGATGACCTCGATAATCGGGCCCTGAACGATGCTCTCGATTCTCTTGGCATAAATCGCTCAAGCTCAGTCGGCACAAACCATATCAGCATTGCGGCAGCTCTTCAGGCTGAGAATCTGTTACCTGCTATTGAGCTATACGCAAAGATCATTACAAAACCAAGGCTCAAAGACCAGCAGTTTATACCTGCTAAGCAATTGGCCCTTGATGGTATAGCCGCTTTGGAAGACGACCCGAGAACGAAGGTAATGCTGAATCTCTATGAAAATTTTTATCCAGCCCCGCTCGGCACAAGCACAACAGGCAAAGCCAAAGATATAAATGATCTAACTGAGGATAAGGTTCGGGCTTTGATAGATGAGCACTTTAATTATTCAAAGTCGATCTTTGCCATAGCAGGTAATTATGACTTTGATAAGCTCTGCAAAAAGATGGAAGCTCTTTTCGATATTGAATGCAACCAAAAGAGCAACGAACTACAGTTGGCCCAGCCCGGACAAAAGTACACTCATTTTGACAACGAGGGCTCTCAGGTCCACATTGGATTAATGACCCCGACTGCCAAACCTGATGACAAAGACTACTACAACATCCGTACCGCGGTTGCCGTTCTTTCCGGCGGTATGAGCGCAAGATTATTTACAGAAGTCAGAGAAAAACGCGGCTTATGCTATGCCATAGGCGCTCGATACCATGGCCTTAAACAAGCTGCTGGTATCGCCTGCTACGCCGGAACAGCCGCGGAAACAGCACAGCAGACTTATGATGTAACCCGTGAACAATTTGAAAAGCTTCACGAGAATATTACACAGGAAGAAATCGACCGGGCAAAAGCAGGATTAAAATCACAATTAATAATGTCAAGCGAATCTACCGCCGCCAGAACAGCTGGTATCGCAGCTGACTATTACCTGCTCTCAAGAGTTCGCAGCCTGGACGAGATAAAAGAAAAGATCGAGCAAACAAGCGTTGACTCGGTCACTGAATATTTAAAAAACAATAAATTTAATGACTACACGGTAGTGACTATAGGCTCAACCAAAGTTGAGATGTGATAAATGGAATTTAAAAAAGAAATCCTGGATAATGGTTTAGCTGTAATTGGCGAATTTAATCCCGCCGCCAAATCAGCCGCGGTCGGTTTCTTTGTCAGGGCCGGCTCTCGCGATGAAACACCCCAGATAAGCGGTACGTCTCACTTCTTAGAGCACATGATCTTCAAGGGCACAGAAACTCTAAGCCCACTTGAAGTAAATCAGGCTTTCGATGACACAGGCGCCCTGTTCAACGCTTTCACCAGCGAAGAAACAACTGTTTATTATGCAGCTGTTTTACCAGAATATCTCGAAGACATTACAAAACTCTGGAGTCAACTACTTAGGCCTTCACTTCGCGATGAGGATTTTGACCTCGAGAAAAACGTCATCCTCGAAGAAATGGCGATGTACGAAGACATGCCCCATTGGGACGTTTTAGATAAAGCCAGAACATTGTATTTCCAGTCGCACCCTTGCGGAAATTCGGTCATCGGTACAAGAAAAAGCATCACAGAACTGACCTCAAAGCAGATGCGGGATTACTTTAGTAACCGTTACGCTCCTAATAATATTACTCTTTGCTTTGCGGGTAACTTCGACTGGGACAAAATGATGCAGTTAGCAAAAGACAATTGTGGGTACTGGCAATCCCAAACAGTAGAAAGACATCTACTGGATTACGAAGGCGCTGTTAATACTGACAAACTTGAAAAACAAAGCGTCACACGACAACACATTTGCCTGGTCAGTAGATTCGTTTCCATGCAGGACAAAAAACGCTACGCTGCTTCTCTCTTAGGAAAAATACTCGGCGATAGCGTCGGATCGAGATACTTCTGGGCACTTGTTGATAACGCTCTCGCCGAAACCGCCTCGGTATCATGCGATTCTATGGATGGAACCGGCGCCATGTTCAGCTACATCCGCTGCAGCAATGAAAACGAACCGAAAGTAATTGATACCCTGCGAAACATCTTCAAAGAGATCGAATCTAACGGAATGACCCAAGTCGAGCTCACTGCCGCAAAAAATAAAACTCTAAGTGCCCTGGCCCTTAAAAACGAGGTGCCTATGGGCAGGCTTATCACTGTTGGATTTAACTGGCTATACCTGAATGAATACCGCGACATCGAGGCAGATATCGAAGCTATCAAAACTGTGACACTTGACGAGGTAAACAGCCTTATCAACCAGCTCAAGCCGGGAAATTTTTCAAGATTTACCATCTGCGGCACCGCCCAATAACAGCAAATCGGCCCTTACACCATAATACCCTTGATTTACTGTCTTACCTATATTAAACTAATAGGTGAGTTGGAGATTGTGCTGATGGAACCTGAAAATGACAATATAAACGAGAAAAAAGCGAACGAGCCCTTCCAGCGCGCCAATAATGAAGATTCCAGCAAAAAATCCGATCCAAAGCAAAAAAATAAGCCGCTTGAGCCATCTGAATTAATGGCTGATGTCGACAAGGCTAATAAAGATACTAATGACAAACAAGACAGAGCGGACATCCCCCGCTTCAACATCGCCTCGAAAATCGCTCCGAGAATAAGACGTGCCACTGCCTCTAAAAGAATAGCCCCTTCTGCTCAAAAATCGCAAAAAGCAGAGGCAATCAAATCTAACAGGATAAATATCGCAGACACATACTCTAAGCCGCGATTTAATCCCATCATTGCAGAAATCGTGGCAAGAGATATTCAGAAACTCAGAAGGGCAAATGGATTAGCAAATAATAATTGTTGAGTCTTTAATTATCATCAAAAAGCCATTTATTGCTGAAGAGTTCTAAATCATTAACGTCAACAAAATTACTATCGTCAATGTCACATCTACAATAAGATGGATGGTTGGTATCCGTGATCCCATTGGGATCCATAATCTCATTACAGTCCGCCAACCAATCCTTGGCAATTAGTGAAAAATCGAGCAAGTTAACTTTACAATCAGTATTAATGTCCTCATCAATCACTTCACATAATTCCAGAAAGTCAACCGCCAAAAAACTTTCGACCTTCGAATCATTGCTATCACTCACCAATAATTTAAGCCAATAATATCCACCATCATTGGGCCCCAATGTATAATTGAACAATTGCCAACCGAAAGTGGAGCCGCCGGGATAGTTCTCATTGCTATCGGGTGCGATTTGATTAACATCAATTTCAACTATTGCTATTTCGCTCAATCCTTGATTAGGATCAGGAACAAGTTTGATATATCCAAAATCATTCCACTCCGCCCAATCGTATGTCCCGAAAAAATAATAGCCCGATATGGTCTGATTCGAGTGAAGGAAAACTTTCTGTTTTGCCAAGGCATACAGCGGGGAACCTTCGCTTCCATCTGTACGCAAACGCAAAAAATAATTACCCTCTACGGGATTTAATCCAACATTAGGGTCTATTTGCCAATTCCCGGATTCATTTGGATCGGGTTTAAAATTACTTAATACTTCAGCATAATACTCCGAAATCCAACCGACAGGGGTATTTATATCAAGCGAAGAATTTGGCTCGGAATCTTCAAAACCACCGTAATTCAAACCCAGACCAATAGAGCTTAGAAAAGACACAAAAACAAAAATATATAGATATAGAAAACGACAGTTTTTCATTACGACCCCATTTATGGCAGATACTGTCCATATTATAATAAAATTATGGACACCTTTTCAATAATATAATGTCTAACTCCAGCCCAATTTAGCCCAAAAAACTTATTTTTTTACACATAAAACCTAAGTCCAAGTATAATACGGCTTTATGGGAATGCCGAATGGCTGTTTATCTCTGTTAACACAAAATGATCAAATTAAACATCGACATAAGTACTTTTTTTCAAGTTTGACGCAAATATTATTAAAAGATATAATGCTTTAGTTCACTAGGGGTGGCTTATTATTAAATAGCCTGAGATGAAACCCTTTGAACCTGAACAGGACAGTCCGATATTGGCCATGCCTGCGTAGGAAAGTGATTATTAGAATTGCGTATGAACTAAGTTACAAATCGCTTCCCTGCGAAGCGATTTTTTATTTTTTGGGTGCATACAATGAAAACACAAATAATTGATGCCCGTAACGGGCTAATTACCGAACAAGTAAAATTTATTGCCGAAATTGAAGGTTTGCAGCCACAGTTACTCTGCGACGAAGTCGCCGCCGGTAGAGTGGTTATCCCAGCCAATAAGTCGCACATTAAGTCCAACCTTAAGCCCATGGGCATCGGCAGAGTTCTCACAACAAAAATAAACGCTAATATCGGCGCCAGCAGTATCCGCTCGACTATAGAAGATGAGATCCGCAAAATGAACATCGCCATCGAAGCAGGTGCCGATACGGTCATGGACCTGAGTACAGGCTGTAATTTAGACCATATCAGGGAACAGCTCCTTGCCGAATGTACAGTGCCGTTCGGAACCGTACCTATCTATCAAGTAATAGAAAGCCGTAACGTCGAGCAGATAGACCGTGACTCGATACTCGAAGTTATTGAAAAGCAAGCAAAACAAGGAGTAGATTTTTTCACCATTCATGCAGGCTTACTGCGAGAGCACCTGCCTTTGCTTGAAAAAAGAATAGCCGGAATAGTAAGCCGGGGCGGTGCCCTGCTCGCTAAATGGATGCTTCATCACGAAAAGCAAAATCCACTATACGAAATGTTCGACGATTTATGTGATATTATGGCCGAATATGATGTCTGCTTCTCACTCGGTGACGGCCTAAGGCCCGGTGCCATAGCTGACGCCACCGATGACGCTCAGATAGCTGAACTAAGAACACTTGGAGAGCTTACCCAGAGAGCACAGGAAAAAGGCTGTCAGGTAATGGTCGAGGGCCCCGGACATGTACCTTTCGATCAGATACAGAAGAACATGGAACTTCAGATGGAAATATGCAACGGCGCCCCTTTCTATGTACTCGGCCCGCTCGTCACCGACATCGCACCAGGCTACGATCACATAACTTCCGCCATCGGAGGTACAGCCGCGGCATTCTACGGAGCTTCTTATTTATGTTACGTTACTCCAAGTGAGCATCTTGGCTTGCCCACTACTGAAGACGTACGGGCTGGTGTTATTGCCTCGAAAATTGCAGCCCATGCAGCCGATATAGCAAGGGGCATTAAAGGTGCCGCCGATAGAGATAAAAGACTAAGCATCGCCCGCGCGGATCTTAACTGGGCCGACCATCTTGGCGAATCGCTCGACCCTCAAACAGCTCGAAAGATCCGACAACGTACATGTAAAGAAATCGCTGAAAATGAAAAGCTAAATGCCGACTATTGTACAATGTGCGGCAAACAGTGGTGCTCCGTCAGAACAAACAAGGAAATCAGACAGGCTATTAAAGAGGAAAGGCTCGTAAGACCCTAAGTCTTCATCGAATCGACTTCAACTACAGCTATCGGTAAAAAGATAACTATTGGAAGCCATGCCCATACTTCCGGCATTATATTGAAGAATGTCTCCGCTGCCATTAATTTACAAGCAAACGTTATCAGATAACAAGACAATGTAATGCTAAAGCTTGTCATTATCGCCGATTTCATACTGCGGGGATCACGGCAAATTAACAAAGGAAGTGATATCATTAACATTACAAGATTAATGATCGGATCGGTAATACGAAAATGTTTCTGGCTGTAAAGCTGTTTAACGTCCCGCAGATTAGTACCGGTACTTGCCAATGCCGAAATATCCGCAAAGCTCAGCAAGGTAATATTGCTCGCTCGCTGCCTGATAGGAATATCATCCGGTTCGACATCTGTATCCCAATATTGAATTGGAACCGGAACCTTGGAGATATTTTTTTCCGCGTAAATTCCTTCTTCCAGCTCCCATCTCTTCGTATCTTTATTATAAACGGCACTTTTAGCATCGATCACGCCGGTAACCACCCAGTCGATTGAATTTTGCTTCCGTGCCCTTGTAAAGATGGTCGGATACGATATCCGGTTATCTTTATCGCTGAATCCCTGGGCACAAAGAACCGAGCCTTTGCTGTCAATAATAAAATCAACGTCATAGGTTATCTGTCCCGGCAGATCGTCATGAGAACGAACAAGACGAGGTGCTAACGTCGGTATTATCATTTCCTGGTCTATTATTAACACGCCTGTAAACACTAACGAAAGAACTACGATGGGAACCATCAACCGCTTCAGGCTCACTCCCGATGCCATTACAGCTATCAACTCACCACAACGAACTAACCTGCCTAATGAGAACACTGCCGCCACAACAGTTATCATCCCGGCAAAGTCACGGAAATACAATGAACTGTGCATCAGATAATAGCTTATAATATTCTTACTGACACGGTAAAAACCAATGTCGCTATGATGCTCGGCAAACTCATCGATGTTCATAAACAAATCGATCATTACGCGCAAGCCGACCAAAACCGCGAAAGCGATCCCATAGCCGACTAAAAAATTCTTAGCAATATATTTATCAAGCAGTTTCAATTTCTAATTCCTGAGTAACTTGCGTAACAGCCAGCATGCTGCGATTAATACTCCCGCAAAACTAAGCCACATTACTAAAATACCATTGGTAACTCCGGTTTGATTCTTCGCGAGATTCTTGCCCATCATAATACTTACCAGCAATAATCCGGCAGGTATAACACTTACGCCGAAAGCTATAAGCATATGTCCGCCACGGTAATTGATACCAAGCACGATGCCTATCACAATCAAAGGCACACAGCCGATACCAAAGACCAGTCTCGTATGAATTTCAGCGGTGATCGCAGTGAAAACCTTATTCATCTGCCTCTGCAGCCCATATTGAAAGGAAACCAGCTTTGAGCTTTGATTGCCAGCCAGTATCTTCTCAACCGAAACCGGGCTCACAACACTCAAAACATCATCAGACTTAAGATGGTCATTAACCGACCCCGGCAGTATAAGCCCTTTAACATATTCCCTGCCGACAGCATGACCAGCTGAACCGTCTGCTTTTTTCCAGTGTGGACTTATCAGCTCCATTTTCAGTGTCGGAGCAAACTCATCACCTTCGAGCCTTAAAGCCCCTTCCTGGCAGGAAAGAGTGCGAATAGTCTCCTTCGTATCCGAATCATATTCGAGTATATTCACTCGGCCTAATAACCTGACCCGCATTTCCTTATCCTTGGGATTAGTATTAGCGGCTACCTGCTTGGCAGAAAATTTTACCGAGCTCGTCGCGCCGATAACTTCATACATATTATTAACATCACCTGCCACCTTAGAGTTGATGTCTTTAGCTAAAAGTTCAATAACCAGCTGCTGGTACGCATCACGAGCTTCTTTATCGACCTCGCCGAACAGCAATGGATCAGCCTGTATCGCTCTCATCTCCTGTATCTTTTTAAAGCTGATATTATCCTGCAGCATCGAAGGAAACTCATCGGTAACGGCAAATCTCTCCAGATACCCCCAGCCTTCTTCTTCATCTCCCATTTTATACAGATTCATAGTCAATATCTGAACCTGGTGAAGGGCCTTACCTGGGCTGGATGCGAATGTTATTTTCGCACTCTCTGCGATTATCTTTCTCGTTATCCTGCCGCCCTGCACTTCGGTAACAATAACACCACTGAGTATATCATTTTCATTGTCGGCGTAATCCGCAAAGATCCTGTACGCCCCGTCATCCGATTCCAACTCATAATAGCCTTTACGCTGGATATTACGGAAAAGTATCTGCTTGGCGTCGGTCTTGATATGTTCCTCGGCCTTATGCACATACACCGGAACCGTATGAAAGCTCATTATCAAATTTACTATCGTCACCACTATCGCCAGCGCCAGCCCAGGATACATCAGTGTAAATAAGCTTATACCGCTGGCTCGGCACGCATCAAGCTCATTATCGCCCGCGATGCGCCCATAAACCAACGCTGCCGCGAATAATGCCGCTATAGGCAAAACGAAAGTTAGCGTAATAGGAATTGAATAAATCAACAGATGCAATACCTGGACAGGCCCAACCCCATATTCCTGGATCGGCTGCAAAATGCTGCCCAGACTCAATATCAAAGTCAACGCTACCGTTGTCAGAATAAAAACCTTCAGCAGTTCACGCAATATGTACCTGTGAAGGATGAATACCATTTATTTAAGCACTCCATTGCAAAACAATAACGTTGCGACTCGTTCTAATTTATGAATGCTCTATTGTAGTTGTTCCAGTTAATTTGCCAATAAAATTATTAGCTAATCAATTATTGTTAAAATGGGTAGCTTAATCGATCGCCATAACAACACGAAAGCCTAAATTATGCCTGTCGGCATCCTGCGGCCTCTGGCTCCTGTTAGCGCTGCGAAGCTTTTCCGGATTACAATCCCAGCCGCCGCCTCTTACTACACGGAAGCCTTTGTCCTTGTCATATAAAGGATCCTTCTCAGGACTCATCTTATAAAAATCACCTTTATGTTTATCCCTGCAGAATTCCCATACATTACCGTGCATATCATGCAGACCAAAAGCGTTCGGAGCAAAACTTCCGACCTTCATGGTACGTTTAAGAGGTTTGACTTTGGGCGAACCGTTATACGAATCATCCCAGTCATAATTCGCCTGTTTATAAGTTATCTGCTCACCCGTAAAGAAAGCTGTCGTCGTCCCTGCCCTACAGGCATATTCCCACTGAGCCTCGGTTGGAAGAGTAATATTCTTTTCAGTCTTTTGTGACGCCTGCCGGCAGAACATCATAGCCTGGTTCCATTCGATATTTTCCGCCGGAAGATCGGCTCCCATAAACTTAAACGCCTTATCAGGTGTCATAAGAGACGTGTATTGCTTTTGTGTAATTTCATATTTACCCATATAAAATGGCTTTGTGATAGTCACCAGGTGCACGGGCCCTTCATCGCTTTTTCTCTTTAGTTCATAAGCCGGCGAACCCATCTCGAAAGTACCAGCCGGTATCAACACAAACACAATATTAACATCTTCAGCTATTTGTACGCTCTTCTCGACTGGAATTCCCAGCTTTTTAGCCGTCGCCGCCTGAAGCAGCTTAGCCTCTTCGGGTTTTTTAGGAATCCGCTTCTCAGATGGTGCCGCTGCATGGGTTACAAAAACAAGAAGTGCCAGTAAGATCAATACATACTTGCTCATAATAATTCCTCCAGAAATTAGAATTACACAATCATCAAATTTCGAATAATTCTACCGCAAACATTCCCAACAGGCAATACTTATCTAATGGCGTTTCTGCAAAGTAAGCCTCATTTTCGTAATATGTCATTCCGCACTTGATGTTGGAACATTATGGAAATCCCCAAGTCGAAGCTTACAGTGCCTCAGATGACGCCTTAGGTAGGGCGGAATCCATATACTTGAATTTTATTGTGGATACCCCCTTTCGCGGGTATGACAAGTCATATTGGTTATTTTGAATAAACATATTCTTGTCTTGCAATATAATTAGACTTTGCTAAGATATGTAGCGGATGTTAAGCGATTTACCTTTTGATCGAATTTGGCGATGTTATTTTTCTTTAATATTAAAAAAATCTTGTCAATTCATCGCAGACATGATTGAGGAAGTGACAGAAGCCTTAATGAAATTACAGTTAATCTCTATTTTGATAATTTTATCAGGGATTTGTTTAGGCGAGGGTAAAACCGAAAATCCTCCCGAAAGATACCCTGCCACTTGGGAAGAAGCAGCTTTCCTGCAGGAAATGACCGCAGCAGGCATGAACCTCCCGACACAAATATCCATCATGATAAATGAAGATGTTAGTCTGGATATGATGCTCATCCCTGCCGGTACTTTCGAGATGGGTTCACCCGGAAATGAAAAAAGACGTAAATCGGACGAGGGGCCTTTGCATTTTGTTGAAATTACAAAACCCTTTTATTTCGGCAAATATGAGGTCAGCCAGGCGCAGTATTTCGCCCTGATGGGTATGCACAGAACCAAATTCAGCGGTAGTGAAATGCCGATGGAAAATGTAAACTGGACTCATGTAAATGGCTTCACTGGGACACTTTCAAATAAATTCAATCTGAAATTCCGTTTACCTACTGAAGCAGAGTGGGAATATGCATGTCGGGCCGGTACAAAAACTCCATTTTACACCGGCAAAACGATCACAACCAAACAGGCAAACTTTGATTGTCGAGAATCTTATGGCGGCAGTAAGCTGGGAAGGTATTTAAATATGCCAACACCAGTAGGCAAATATCCGCCTAACGCATTCGGCCTACATGACATGCACGGCAACCTCTGGGAATGGTGCAGCGATTTCTATCAACCCAACTATTACAAAAAAAGCCCTAAAAAAAACCCAAAAGGCCCTGTCACAGGTAACTTTAGGGTTGTTAAAGGAGGAGCATGGGACGAGGTTCCCTATCAATTAAGAGCCGCATATAAAGAAAAAAGAAGACACCGCTCAGACAAGAAAAATCTCGGTTTTCGTATTCTGCTCGAAATACCCGAAGATTATGACGGCAAAATTACCCAAAGAATATGCCCTGTCGGTAAAAATTATGCCCATAATGCTCCCGAACAGCAGCAATCAAAAAAAATACAGCATGAACTCGTTTACGACGAGAAATCCCAGCAGGGATATATATCAATTAAAGGTAAAGGCCTTGAAGCAAGAAGCTGGATGCTGAAAAAGATCGAACAGATATGTTCATCTAAAAACATCATTTTGGAAGAAGGAAAAAAACCCGAAGCCGGCTACTACCGCCTGCTCGATGAAACACTGAAAGATGGAGTTTACACTATAAAATTTGAAGCAATACGCTAAAAAAAATTACCGGAGGTTTAAATGAAGATTCTACTTTGGATACTGTTTTCTGTAATTATTTTTTCTGTAACAGGATGCAGTGAAAATGACAAAACAGTCAATTTAGGGCCAGGCGTTAAAAATGATTCGCTTACAAACAACGCGGTTGTTAATTCGATAGCCTATGCCGGCAGCGCTTTGCTCGGTGAAGGTGTCGATGTTGATGAAATATCAAAAAGGTATAACGAAAACGGCCTATTGGAATTGCAGGTTAAAGGACATAATAATTCACAATTTACAAAAAGATTCTGGTATAGGCCAGAGTGGATCGATGCTGACGGCATGACGATTTCAAGCCGAACAAGTACCTGGCTGCCAGTGTCTGTGACTGGCAAATCAAAATATAATTTTAAAGTCGTTGCACCAACGACTAAAGCCGTTGATGTAAAAATTGACACAAAAAAATGGGAGTAAATGATGAAATCTAAATTACTATGCATAATATTTTTAACATTGGCCGTTTGCCTGTCTGGCTGCGAAGAGAGTGTAAGAATTGATACTGTAAATGACGAGGCAAAGGATGTGGTTGATCTTGACTATCGTGACTTTGATTTAGTTGCCGGACAAATGACCCAATCAATGCTTGCGTCAGGAATACTGAAAAACAATCCTGTTGTTTCTACCGGACAAATACTAAATCTTACTACGAGAAGAATTGACACCCCTGCTTTGATAGCAAAGATCGAAGAAGAAATAATTAATAGCGGCCTGGCTTCGGTAACATCCGCAGTGGGCGGAAGAGGTTCCGTTGATTCAATGGTTCATGACATTAGAGAAGTCCGTGAATCTGACTACGCCGATGAATTCAAAGAAGGTACTATCGCAGGAAAAGGAAATTTAATTGCACCCAGTTACAATATCTCAGGGAGAATATTTCACAGAGAAGTAGAATTTTACAATCAAAAAACACAGTATGAGTATTATTTTCAGCTAATGGTAACTGACATATCCTCGGGTTTGAGGGTTTGGCAAAAAGAAGTGTTAGTCGGTAAACGTGGGTGATTATTATTTTAGGTATCTCTGAATACCTTGGAGAAAATAATGAAAAATATATATATACTTTTGATAATTTTGTTTACAGCTTATGTGCCGTTCTCCTTTGCTGGAGAAACAGTAATGGTAGAATCAAAAGGTAGCGGTGAAACTCGCCAGAAGGCAATAATTAATGCCTTGACTAATGCTGTTGGCCAAATTAAGGGAGTTGAAATACGCACATCTGAAGACAAATCCATGCAAAGTGTTTTAAGCAAAAACACTCAAATTGGGAATATCTCAACAGAAACAGATAAAGATGATTTCAAAGCCTATATCAACGGCGTTGTAAAAACGTATGAAATTCTCAGTGAAAACAAAACCGAAGACCTGCATGAAGTTACATTAAAAGCATGGGTTTATAATTTAAAATCCAGGCTGCAGGATGACCGGGAAAAAATTGCGATAATGCCCTGCAAAACGCTTAAAGACAATTACTCTTTTAAGAATAGGAAATTTTCTGCAACAGAGATATCTGAAAAACTCCAGAGCAAAATATCTGGGTCTTTCTCCAGAATAGGTAAATTAGCTGTTATCGACAGGCAGTATGTTTCTGACTTCTTGGATAATCGTAATTTATTGAAAACAGGTCAGGGCAGCACTGAAGAAAAAGCAAGACTGAATAATCTACTGGCTGTAGAATATATGCTTAGCAGTACGCTCGTAGATGCAAAATTGATTGCGAACCACAAATATCTTTCTGCCATTCAGAAAAAGTCATGGGAATATGAGCTGGATTTCATACTGGACTATAAAATAATTGATGCCTCAACAACAAAGGTGATTTTCTCAGACTCAATAAAATATAATTTTGAAACTAATGAAGTAAAAAAACTTGTTGATAAATGGGATCATCACAACCTGGATATGGATGAAATTTTAAACAACCTTCTGAAAAAAACTGCAAACCAGGTTGCTCAAAAAACTTTAATTAATCTATTTCCTGTAAAAATTATTGCTATAACACCTAAGGGTAAGATTATCATCAATCAGGGTAATGATAAAGTTTTTGAGGGCCAAACTTTTAAGGTAGTTTCCGGTGGCCAGAAAATTATGGACATTGATACAAAACAAGTACTTGGCTATCATGAAAGCAAAGTCACAACTCTTAAGATCGTGAAAGTTGATCAGAAATTTTCTTATGCAGAAGTAGTTGCTGGCAACATTTCAGACCTTAGAATCGGACAAGTTTGCCAATTTGATTAAAAATTGCAGAGACCAAATTAAACACCAAAATTACCTTTGTATCTCTGTGCCTTAAAAATCTGTGAAAATTCGTGTAATCCGTTGTTACTAAAAATATGCCAAACAAACCCAATTTATGAGCAACCAGCGACAAGCGACTTTTTGACTTCTTTGATGAAATCTCTGATCTCTCGCAGGATCTTAGCTTTATCGCCGAGATTGACCTCTATCAGCGATACTATCTTCGAGCCGATAATAACACCGTCAGCCCCAGCCTTGGCGACCGATACAGCATGCTCCGGCTTACTGATACCAAAGCCCACACAGACCGGCACATCCGTCAGCTTTTTCAAATTCTCGATAAGCCCGCCGACCGAACTTGATAAACTATCCCTGCTGCCCGTCACACCAAGAACAGAAACGGTATAAATAAATCCCGTTGACTGGGCGGCTATCTTTTCCATCCGCTGCTGCTCGGTAACAGGCGTCACCATAAACACTGTATCAAGCCCTGCTCCCTTTTGCAGCTCAATTGTCTCCGCAGCATCATCGATAGTCATATCAGCGATCAAAACACTATTGCCACCGGCCGCCTTAAAATCATTAAAGAACTTCTCAGCACCATATTGATAGATCAGGTTGTAATACATCAATAACCCGATTGGTATATCTTTGTACTGTTTGATGAGCTTAATAAAATCAAGAGCTTTGTGTACATCCATACCACTCTCCAAAGCGCGTATATCAGCCTTTTGAATAGTCGGCCCGTCTGCTATAGGATCACTGAAAGGTATGCCTAACTCAAGAATATCTGCACCAGCATCGATAGCTGTCTTAACTATCTCAAGACTTGTATCGAAGTCCGGATCGCCAATAACAAAAAACGGTATCAATGCCGCATTTTCAATTTCACCAAACAACTCTTTATATGTCTTCATATTAATCACCTTACACCGGTCGATGTTTCTCTACGATTGATACGTCCTTATCACCCCTGCCGGACAAATTCACAACAACTATAGTCTCGCTGTCAAGCTTGCCTTTCAAACTCACCAGGTACGCCAATCCATGCGAGCTTTCCAAAGCCGGGATAATTCCTTCTTTCTTAGTCAGCAGTTCAAACGCATCCAGCACATCCTCGTCATTAGCAGCGACATATTCCGCCCTGCCGATGTCTTTTAGATAACAGTGCTCCGGCCCGACCGCCGAATAATCCAGCCCAGCCGAAACAGATTCGGTCTCCATGACCTGCCCATTCTCATCCTGCAGCAGATAACTTCGCGAGCCGTGCAGCACACCCACTTTACCCGCCACGATAGTCGCCGCGTGCTTACCCTTTTCGACACCCTCACCGCCAGCCTCCACTCCGACAAGCTTCACATCCTTATCATCTACAAAACCGCTGAATATCCCGATAGCATTACTGCCGCCGCCCACGCACGCCACCACCATATCCGGCAGCTTGCCTGTCTGCTCCAGGCACTGCTGACGAGCCTCGGTCCCGATTGGGCTTTGAAAATGTTTCACTATCGTCGGATACGGATGCGGCCCGCACGCCGAACCGAAAACATAAAACGTATCCTGAACATGCGCCGTCCAGTACCGAAGAGCGTCATTGATAGCATCTTTAAGCGTACCCGTCCCGCCTTCACAGCCGACAACCTCCGCCCCGCAAAGCTTCATCTTATGAACGTTCACACTCTGTCGCTCTATATCGGTAACGCCCATGAATATTTTTATCTCCATCCCAAACAGCGCGCCGATCATGGCCGTCGCCAGTCCATGCTGCCCGGCGCCGGTCTCGGCGATGATTTTTTTCTTGCCCATATACCTGGCAAGCAATCCCTGTCCGAGAGTATTATTAACTTTATGCGCCCCGCCGTGACAAAGGTCTTCACGCTTTAGATAAACTTTAAAGCCGACATATTCGCTTAACTGCTTAGCATAATAAAGTGAAGTAGGCCGACCAGCATAATGCTTATAAAGGTCATTCAGTTCATTAGAAAATTGCTCATCTTTATAATACTTAAAGAACGCCTCCTCGAGTTCTTCCAGCGCCGGTATCAAAACCTCGGGAACATAATACCCGCCGTATTGTCCAAACCTGCCGTCATATTTCATAATTCAACAACTTTCTATCAATTTCTTTTATCTATTATTTTTTAAAATTTTTAATCCGTGGTTTCTTTATGCCCTTAAGTGGCTAATATTATCAAACAGTTGCCTCAGCTTTTTATGATCCTTCTTACCCGGGCTGGATTCGACTCCGCTGCAAAGGTCAATCCCGTAAACACCAAGCTTAACAGCCTCTTCGATATTATCCGGATCGATCCCGCCCGCCAGAAAAACACGTTTATTAATATTACCCATTATGTTCCAGTCGAACTGTATCCCCGACCCGCCATACTTATCAGGATCGTAAGCGTCAAAAAGCAATGCGTCCGTAAAGAAATTTTCAGCATTTTTAATATCGCTGTAATTCTTAACCCTGATAGCCTTCATCACGTTAAGATTAAGATCGTTGAAAGACTGACAGAACTTTACATCCTCGTCACCGTGGAATTGAAGCCAGTTCACATAACACTTATTCATCGTCTTGCGTATCTCTTGATAGCTGCTGTTCACAAACAGCCCGACAATATCTATAAAGCCCGGCAGCTTATTAATTATCTTCTGGGCCTCTTCCGGGTCGATATACCTGGGGCTCTTCTTATAAAAATTAAATCCCAACAGATCCGCCCCGGCATCGATAGCCGCATTTGCATCTTCGAGATTCGTTATCCCGCAAATTTTCACTTTAGGTATCAGCACGTCTTTTTACCTACGAATTAGAAACCTCTATCATCTTCTCCAAGCAACCCATCGCCGAGTCGCTTGTTATCGATTCGTCCGCCATCTTCAAAGCAGACTCAAAATCATCTGCCAGAGCCGCAGTCATTATACCAGCCGCAGCATTTAACAAAACTATATCTTTTTTCGCACCTGTCTCACTACCGTCGAGTATCCCTCGCACTATTGATGCGTTATAAGCTGCGTCGCCACTCTTCAATTCTTCAATATCAGCCAATTTAATTCCGAGTGACTCCGGATCAAGCTCAGTCTTTTCTACTTGCCCGTCAACAATTCTATATATATCCGTCTTCCCAACCGTACTTATCTCATCGAGCCCGCCGCCATGCACAACCATCGCCCGCTTAGTGCCGAGCAACTTCAACGTCTCCGCGATTTTTTCTATCAGGTCAGCGCTTGCCACACCCATCACCTGGCTCGTCACACCAGCCGGATTTGCTAAAGGCCCAAGTATATTGAACACAGTTCTAAAACCAAGAGCTTTGCGAATAGGTTGAACATATTTCATCGCCGGATGGAACATAGGCGCGAACATAAATCCGATATGCGCCTCTTCGAGACACTCTGCCACCTTATCAGGCCCTAAATCGATCTTAACACCAAGCTCCACTAATACATCCGCCGAACCGCACTTACTCGTTATCGCCCGGTTGCCGTGCTTAGCCACATACACCCCGGCACCCGCTGCCGCTAATGCCGAGGCTGTTGAGATATTAAATGTCTTTATAACCGCCCCGCCAGTCCCGCACGTATCTATCATATTGCCAATATCGGCTTTAACACTAACCGCATGCTCGCGCAGCGAACTAGCCAGTCCAGCTATCTCTTGCGGTTTTTCTCCCTTAACTCGCATAGCGGTCAGAAAAGCTGCAACCTGTGGCTCCAGAACCTCACCTGCGAAGATCTCATCCAGTAAACCACGAGCCTGCTCGAATGTAAGGTCACTACCTGCCAACAATATTTCAAGATACTCACTTATACCAGCCATTTCATTTCCTTTTCTCTGTATCCTTTATTCTTTCAAACCCTTTGTTGCTTTTGTGCATTTTGTGGCCATTATTTTTTAAACCTCTGTGCTCTCTGTGGCTATATATCTATTTTTTCTCAGTGGCTATTTTCAAAATATTTTCAATTATCTTTCCGCCAGCTGGCGTTAAAATACTCTCCGGATGGAACTGCACGCCGTAAATATCCAGCTCTTTATGCCCAACGCCCATCACTACTTCTTTGAACACCGCCGTCTTCTCCAGACAATCAGGCAACTCATCCACTTTCGCGCAAAGACTATGATACCGCCCGACCTGTAGCGGATTCTCGATACCTTCGAATATCCCCTCACCGTTATGCTCAACTCGTGAGCCCTTACCGTGCATCGGTTCCGGAGCATGTCCGATCTTTCCGCCAAAGTACTGCACCATAACCTGCATACCAAGACAGACCCCAAAAACCGGAACCTTACCCTTAAAATATTTCAGAGCCTCTGTACTCACACCCGCACTGTCCGGATTGCCCGGCCCAGGTGAAATCACCAACAAATCAGGCCCAAACTCACCAGCTACTTTTTTCAGATCATCTATCGAAACATCCGCGCGATAAACCTTTGCCTCACAATTCCTCTTACAAAAATCATCCACAAGGTTATAAGTGAACGAATCGAAGTTATCGATAAACAGAGCTTTTACTTTTTTATCTGCCATTTTTTTATTCCTTAGCCATAGAGCTTTTATTATTTTTTTTAGCCACAGAGAGCACAGAGTTCACAGAGAATTTATTTTCCATTCCTAAATATTAAAGTCATTTTTCTAACTCAAAAATAATTCGCGAATACTTAATGTTTCCATAAGATTCGGCCCAGAATCAAACAACGAGTATGCTGTTATATTCAAATAATCAAGCCTTTTAAGAACTTTTTGACGCTCTGAAGCCGGAATTGTGTATTTAACCAAAAAGTCCTCATTGTCATCATCGCTAACATCTTCATGGTTAGCAAAATACAATTCTCCATCTTTCTTTTCAACGCAAAGTGAGTATTCACTTTGTTGCAGAAAATGTTTAGAGTCGGTTGCTATGGTGGGGCCTAATATACAAATAAACGGTTGCTGCCCATAATGTATTCTTCCCATATGTACAAAAACAGAAACACTCTTTGCTTTAGAACTTATATTCCTAAAGGCAAAATATGCGGCAATATATGGTGACTTAGTCCAGTCAATTAAAGGACTGGGAAAACCATTGTGTCTTAAATATGCCATAAACTCATAAGCAGGTAAGTCAAAAGCACCGAGAGATATTTTCGTTTCTAAATCCCATTTTCTTCCAGTACAAGTTTCAATATGTTTATGAATAATTTTTACTGTTGTAAGATAATCAGAAAGTTTTATTCCTTTCCTTATTCTTTCAAGGGTTGATTCAAGATGATATCCAGAACTCGTTATACCTCTGTAAAGTGGATACTCCATTTTATTTAATTTTTTATCTTTTTGCAGTGTCGCTACACGCTCATTGATTAATATCAATTCGTTTTCAAATTCATCCCAGGATTTAAGTTTTTTCTTTTCCATTTTCATACTTTATCTCTCTGTGCCCTCTGTGGCGTCAATTAGCGACGCGTTTAACTCCATCAATCAGTTTCTTCTCATTAAAGTTAATGATCAAACCTCGTTTCAGGTTCGTAGCTTTCAAATAAGAAATTATTTGAGACATCGCCACTTCAGGCAGTTTATTGATCGCTTTTAACTCAACTACTATCTCGCCCTCAACCAGCAGGTCGATTCTCTGGCCTTTAATCGTTTTACCTTTATAAATAATATCAGCAGGCACTTGCCTTTCAAACTTTATATCCTGCAATTCAAACTCATAACACAAAGCTTCTTCATATATGGCCTCAAGCAATCCCGGGCCTAATTTTCTGTGGACTTCCATTGCGGCGCCAATGATCTTTTCTGTTAATTCGTCACTCATTTTATATCTCTGTATACTCTGTGACCTCTGTGGCCATTATTTTTTTTACCTCTGTGCTCTCTGTGGCCTCTGTGGCCTCTGTGGCAAAATATTTAATCCCTTATCTGTGGCTTATTTTCTTTCAGCGAACGCATACAAGAACCAGCCTTGTGTTCGGTCTCTTCGAACTCACTTTTCGCAATACTGTCATGCACGATCCCAGCCCCGACCCGAATATACGCCGTATTATTCTTAACCTGCAGCGAGCGTATCGTAATACAGCTGTCGAACTGCCCGTCAACTGTCAGGTACATCACCGCTCCACCGTAATAACCGCGCTTCGTTTTCTCTAACTGTCGGATTATTTTCATCGCTTCGATCTTAGGTGCACCGGTCAGTGTCCCCATATTCATCGTCGCCAGATACGCGCTAAGAGCGTCGAGATCTTTTCGAAGCACACCTTTTACATTACTGACCAGATGCTGAACCGATTCGTACTTCTCCGCAATTAATAATTCAGTTACTACTCGGCTGCCCGGCTCAGCCACTCTCGCTATATCGTTTCGAGCCAAGTCAACCAGCATTATATGCTCAGCCAATTCTTTTCGATCGAGCTTAAGCTCCGCCTCATATCTAAAATCGGTATCAACGTCAACCTTACCGTCGATCTGCCCGCGCGGCTTTGTCCCGGCAATAGGCCGTATTTCGACACTTCGCTGCTCTGTCCCACTAACACGTAAATTCAATTCCGGGCTCGAACCGGTTAATATCGTATTGGGCGTATTCAGATAGAACATATACGGCGACGGGTTCAACTGCCACAGTTTCTTATAAATATCAAGAGCCTCCTGCCTGCACTCGATCATCTTTGTCCGCGACAGCACCACCTGGAAAATATCGCCGTCGATAATATGCTTCTTAGCCGTCCGAACCATTTCCTCATAATCTTCCTGGCTCGTATCACTGCTTATCTGCCCGATCCCGCCGTCATTTTCTTTCACAGCCGGCGTATCGAACCGCACGATATTCTGATAATAATCGAAACAATCCTGTGCCTCCTGTATAGCCTCGTCCCGGTCACCGTCCGTTACTATCACATTGACCACCACAAAGCCCTGGTTGTGCTCATGGTCCATCAGGAAAATATTGTCGGCGAAATACAACTCGTAATCGGGATTGCCCAGCAGGTCGTTTTCACTTGCCGGCAGCTTTTCGAACTGATCGATAAAATCATAACTAAGCGCCCCTAACAATCCGCAAGTTACTCTAAAAGGCTTACTCGCTAATTTGAACGAAAAAGCCACCGCCCTTAGAACATCCATCTGGTTGGTAACACTAAGCCTGCTCTGCTCGTCGATTATCTCATCGACCTGCTTGATCTTACCTGTTATCTGTTCATCCCCGAAATCAACCGACTCGCAAAAGCTGAATCTTTCCTCACCGCTCGCCAGATACCGAAGCATTCTTTTGCCGGTCTTATTCAGAGCCCTGATAACAAAATCCTGCCCTGTCCCCGACAGATACAACGCAGGCTTCGCCGTCCCGAAACTAAGCGCTGCTGTACCCGCCAGGTACTCTCTCGACTCGAAAAAGCAACTGTTCTTAGCCCTGCCGTAGTCACTTATCTTAGCGAAAAAGTCCATAGGATCGTCCATCGGAATCTGCTTGACGATAGGCACTATTTCGCCCGGCTTGGCACTATTGATTATTGATTTATAGTCTTCCATATCCTCACCTTAATTTTTGCTAATTTTTAGCCGTTATTCGCTCCAAATACAAACAAAAAAAGCGGCCTGCTTTTCGGCAGGCCGCGAACTACATCTTCCTCACTACTTAAGTTGTAAAATTATCGCTTGCCTGCTGTTTATTTAACAGGCCACCACCAGTTCTGGCTGTTGCGATAATCATTCTTCATAACAACAATATTAAACCAAAAAATGAGCCTTTTGTCAAGGTAGTACATCAAAATCAGCCTTAGCCAACCAGTTTTCGGGCAGCCAAGGCAACATTTTCGGCAGTTATCCCAAAATCTTCGTACAAATTTTTATAAGGAGCCGATTTACCAAAATTCTTCATGCCTATAAAAACACCTTTTTCGCCGAGATACTTTTCCCAGCCCTGCCCGATCGCCGCTTCGACCGCCACTCTCGCCTTAACACCCGGCGGCAATACGGAATCTTTATATCCTTGGCTCTGCTCTTCGAACAATTCCCAGCAAGGCATTGACACAACCTGTGCCTTAACACCCCGGCTCTCCAAAGCCTCTGCAGCTTCGAGAGCAACACTTACTTCCGAACCGCTCGACATGATTAACACGTCAGGATTCTCGCAAGGCTTGAGCGCGTAAGCGCCCTTTTCAAGATTACTCGCCGATGCGTATTTTTCCTGATCGATAACCGGCACTCCCTGCCGCGTCAGCAGCAGTGCAACCGGCCCGTCAGTATATTCCAGAGTATGCTTCCACGCATAAGCTGTCTCATTCGCGTCGGCAGGCCGGATCACCTTAAGATTCGGCATCGCCCGCAGCGACGGCAAATGCTCGACAGGTTGATGTGTCGGCCCATCCTCGCCAAGCCCGATACTGTCATGTGTAAACAAAAACACACTCGGATACCCGCTCATCGCCGCAACTCTGATCGATGGCCGCATATAATCGCTGAACACAAAGAATGTCCCGCCATAAGCTCTACAAGGCTTGCTTATCGAGATACCATTAAGTATCGCCCCCATCGCGTGCTCACGAACACCAAACCGCAGATACCTGCCGCCAGGATTATCTTTCTGGAAATCACTCGCCCCTTCGAACTTTGTATTATTCGATGGTGTCAGATCAGCCGAGCCACCCATTATAAAAGGCATCTTCTCCATAACAGCATTCAGCGTTGCCGCCGATGCCTTACGAGTAGCGATAGTCTTTTCGGTGCCGAACTTCGGCAGCATTTCTTCAATATCGAAACCAACTTTCCCCTCGACCGCTGACATCAACTGCTCAGCCAATTCCGGATACTGCTTGGCATACTTATTGAATTTCCTCTGCCATGACTTCTGGGCCTTGATCCCAGCCTCGCGAACCTGCAACATGTGCTCTTTAGCTTCGTCCGGAATAAAGAAAGTCTTTTCCGGGTCCCAGCCGAAGTTCCGCTTCATTTGTTTTATTTCATCCACACCCAGCGGTGCACCGTGCGCATCTGCCGTACCTTGCTTATTTGGGCTGCCGAACCCGATATGCGTTCGCAGTTTGATAATGGTCGGCCGAGTTTTTTCTCTTTTAGCCTGCTTCAACGCCTTCTCGATCGCCGCAACATCATTACCGTCACCGTCAATAACGATCACCCGCCAACCGTAAGCCTTATACCTACCCGCAACATCTTCGGTAAAAGCAAGATCTGTATCACCATCAATTGAAATACGATTGTCATCGTAAATAACAACAAGATTATTCAGCCCTAAGTGCCCAGCCAGAGAAGAAGCCTCACCAGAAACACCTTCCTGCAGGTCACCGTCACCGGCTATCACATAGATACTGTTATCGATAATATCAAATCCTTCGCGATTGAAATACGACCCCAGGTACTTCTGGGCTATCGCCATACCAACCGCGTTACTTATTCCCTGCCCCAGGGGCCCCGTCGTTGCCTCTACTCCAAGCTCCGGGTTATATTCAGGGTGCCCCGGCGTCTTACTGCCGAGCTGGCGGAAATCTTTTATATCATCCAGGCTGATGTCATACCCGCAAAGATGCATCAATGAGTACAGCAGCATACTGCCGTGTCCGGCGCTGAGAATAAATCTGTCGCGATTGATCCATTGCGGATCAGCCGGATTATGCCTCATCAGCTTCGTCCAAAGCAAATACCCCGTAGGCGCCATACCTATTGGCATACCCGGATGCCCGCTATTGGCTTTCTGAACGCCATCTGCGGATAGAAAACGGATAGTATCAATGCACAATTTCTCGAGTTCACTCATCAACACGTCAGCCATAAATCCTTCTCTATATCACCATAAGCACAATTCAATGGAAACAAGGCGGGTAGAATAACTTTTTATCACTGCTTCTGCAAGTCTTTATTGCGGTATCCAGCCTAATCGAGCATTTCCCCGATGATCTCGACCAAACGCTGCGATGGATGATCTTCTGCAAGCGGCCCTACTAATTCGATCAAAGCATCGCTCGTATCGATAAGTGACTCTTTATTGTTCAGTTGCAAGGCTATCTTTTCGACTATCGGCTCGACTGCGTCGAAGTATGGCATATACTCCGGCACCAGTTCATGCTGAGCCAGTATATTCACCAGCGAAAGATATGGCGTTGTCACAAGCCACTTGCCCACCAACAGCCAAAGAAGCTTGCTCGACTGATATAATATACTCATCGGGCATCCCGCCGCCGCCGCCTGCAGCGTTGCCGACCCGCTCGCAACTACCGTATAGTCGCTCTCTTTCGCCGTATCATAAACATTGCCGACATTATAAACACACTCAAAACCGTCTATCTCATTAGCCTGTAGAAATTCTTTCCTCTTCTCATCAACTGCCACCGCCGTAACCGTAAGCTTTGGAAATACTTCCTGCAACTGAACAGCTATATACTGCATCGGCTCCCAAAGTGTCTTTACCTCCGAATCACGCGAGCCCGGCATAAGAGCCAGCCGTGTCCACGCCGGGTTAAAACCGAGATAATACTTCTTAGCGCCGACCTCCACACCTTCCATCAACGGGTTACCTATAAAGTCGGCATGCACTCCCCGCTCACGGAACCATAACTCCTCGAACGGTAAAATACAGCAGAGTTTATCGCACCACCTCTTAAGCTTTTTAATACGCCAAGGCGCCCACGCCCAAAGCTGAGGTGCAACATAGAAAAGAGTTTTACAACCCGCCTCTTTACCAGTTTTTGCTATGTGAAAATTAAACGCCGGCGAATCACAAACAACAGCCAGATCAACCTTATTCAGCGTAAAGTAATTCTTTACTCGATTGATGACCTTCTTGAAGTAGAATATCTGCCCGAACGCGTTATATGTCATAGCCGCACGCTCGGTCGTTTTTTCCAGCAGCTCACACCCTGCCTTAGCCATCTTATCACCGCCGACACCTACGCATTCGACATCAAGACCGCTTTTTTTGATATTTTCTATCAATGCTGCGCAATGGCTGTCCGCGCTCGGCTCCGCAGCACTAAAAAATACCCGGTATTTGTTTTTAACATCGCCCATAGAACCGCTTTTAATACCAAGATTTTTACAAAACAGCAACCTTTTAGCTTAAAATATCCGCTATTAATCAAAAACTATACTTTTATTTATATTAAAATTATCCCCACAGCCGTTATATAATACAGATAAGCAAAATTAGCAATGCAGCAATAGCATATACTGTAGTTTAGCTTTATTGCCCTGTGTTATCATAAAGCTGGTGCATTAAAATTTTAATTTCGACTTTTTTAGGACTTAGGAATTAGGATTTCTCGGCTAAGCCGAGTTAGGGATTTTGGCAGATTTATATGTTCCATGACAAACAACTCCTATGGAAACTTAAAAAAGGGGATATGGAATCCTTGCGCAAAATCTACGAAAAATATAAGGACAATATGTACACCATCGCCTATTCACTACTGAATGACGCAGCCATGGCCGAAGATGTCCTCCACGACGTATTCATCGCTTTTTCAAGACGAGCACCAAAAATAAACCTTTATAGCTCTTTGAAAAGTTACCTGACAACCTGCACCGTAAATAGATGCAGGGACATGTTCAGGAAAAAAATATATAAGGTCGTAGAAGTGGACAGAGCACAGGATATCCCTGCTGAAAATAACGGCCCTGAAGAATACGCCATCGACGGTGAGCATGCCGACCTCTTAACACAGGCTTTAAACCAGGTACCACTACCGCAGCGTGAAGTCATAGTTATGCACCTTCACGGCGGCTTGAAATTCAGGGAAATTGCCGACCTTCAGAATATTTCTATAAGTACAGTACAAGGCCGATACCGCTACGGCTTGGAAAAAATGCGGCAAATTCTGGACGGGCAGATTGAACTATGAGTGCTTTTGAAAATTTAGAAAACAAAATAAAAGCTATTAAAAGACAAACCTCGCCTGATACCGACCAGCTAATACTGGAAGATATGGCCGCGGAGTTTCAGCGTGCAAGGAAAGTTCACCTCGCAAAGCTTAGCTCTGCATTACTAAAAATCGCCGCCGCCGTATTGATCGTCGCAGCTATAGCATTGGCCCTGTTTAATCTAAGCAACAAAGAACAAAAGAAACAATACGTAACACCTGATGAAAAGAACCAGCCAAAGGAGATTGAAGAACAAATACAACCAGTCGAGCAAAAACATGTTATCCGGCAACCTGAAACAACTGACAAAAGCCAGCTAAAAACTGAAATGGAACAGGTAATTGCATTTGCAGAAGCCTCTGACGTCAACGGCCTGTTCGTAATGCTCGAATCAAAAGAAGTACCGGTACAAATGCTCGCCGCTACTTATCTCTCCAGGTATAACGATTTAAAAGTTTCGCAGACACTCGAAAAACACGCGGCAGAAAAATATCCCAACGACCCTGACAACTTCTTCATCCAATCTGCCGGAAAGATCAAAGAAAGGCTTGCCACCAAAAATAAGCAGGAACCAAATGAAGTATCAATAGATGACATCAAAATGCGTCTTTATATATTAGACGAAGTAAACGAAATGCCCATCGAAGCAGTCCAGATAAAATATAGTTGTGGCTGTAATTGTGAATCTAAGAATTACATCACAGATGTTAATGGTTTCTGCCAGATCGACTTTGGCCAGAAAAAGCCTTCCTATATTAGCATAACTGTAACAAAGCCGGGATCTGTCCCAATGATGTTCTCATGGCAGGAAAAAATGATAGAATCTCTGCCTGAAGATTTCGCTTTCTATCTCCCAAAAAGTAAAGCTATTGGCGGCACTATAAAAAACGAAAACGATGAGCCTGTCCCTAACGCAGAACTATTTATCAGCATGTACATTGATAATGACAGAACTGAACCATGGATACGAATTGACGACTATAAAGTAACTACAGATGCCAACGGAAGCTGGGAATGTAACGTTTTCCCACAACAGCCACACAACTTCAATGTAAAATTAAAACACCCTGAATATGGCACAACGAGAATATGGATCAATGAATCGCAGTATAAGTTCGAAGACTTTTACAATAAAAAATCTGTACTTGTAATTAAAAAGGGCACGATAATCTCAGGCATGGTCACCAGCCTCAGCGGCATACCGATTAAAAACGCCTCAGTCGCCACCGGAGAGGATCGATTTGACAACGACAGCCCAAAAACAAAAACTGATGAACAGGGCAGATTCGAATTTAAAAATTACTTGCCGATACATAACGAAAACATGGTAACACTTACCATCCAGGCTAAGGGATATGCCCCGGAGCTAAAATTATTCAGCTACCAGGATGACATTGAATCGATCTTAATCGCCCTGGGCCCGCCTAACACTATAAAAATCCATGTTGTAGATATTAACGATCAGCCTATAGTCGGAGCTGGAGTTGATGCTGAAAGATGGCGAGGCAAAAGAAGTCTCTCATGGAATAGAAAAACAAATAAAAAAGGCAGGGTCACATGGAACAATGCCCCAGCCGACGAAGTGCTTATCGACATATACCATAGAAATCATATGCGCATTTCGGACCAACCTTTAGTCGCTAATGATCAGGAGTATAAACTTGTCATGCTGCCGCCGCTCGTTATTAGCGGAAATGTAATTGACGACGAAACGAATGAGCCAATTTCTGACTTTGCTGTAACAAAAGGCATACGATGGGAAAACGGGTCAATACACTGGAAAGAGCCTTCACAATATGGTTATGATGGTCAATTCTATAACGGCCGATACCAGATGAAGATAACTCATCCATATCCAGGCCACCTGCTGCGAATAGACGCCAAAGGATACCTCCCGCAAAAATCAAGAGTATTCGACAGCAACGAAGCATCTGTAAGCTATAACTTCAGGCTAAAGAAAGGAGCTGGCAACACCAGCATCGTTTACGAACCAAACAACGCACCCGCTGCAAATGCCCAGGTTTATATAGTTACAAACCAATACATTTCCTTTCAAAACAACAAACCTACAAATCGATTGGATAGTTCTCTGTTTACCCAAACCGCAGAAGATGGCACTCTTTTCCTTAAGCCACTATTATCCAATTCACCCTATAAGCTTGTGATTATTCATGACAAGGGTTTTGCCGAGCTAACAAAAGAGCAATGGCTGCAGGATCCTAATATTACTCTCCAGAAATGGGGGCGGGTAGAGGGAGTTCTGTATAGCGGATTAAATGTCTCACCTCAAGACGGCATCCGCCTTTACACTACGCATTCATACACTGCCGATCCGAATAACATTCGATACTATTACAACATCGACACTGTTACCGATTCGAATGGCCGTTTTGTCATGAACAAGGTAAAGCCAGGCGAAACCAAGATAGCCCGAAAAATCACCACTAACAGTGGCAGAACCACAACAATGAGCGATTCAAAAACCATCGAGGTAATTGCCGGGAAAACAACAAATGTTGAAATTGGCGGAGGCGGAAGAATAGTAACCGGCCAGCTCGTAAAAAATTCTCAAATACAGAATACCACACAATTGTCATATATTGGTTGCAGCCTGACCCCATCGATTGCAAAACAGTTTGAACTGGAAAAGATTTACGCTGAGTTTGACTACCCCCGGCCGGACAATTTCGATCAAATGACTTATTCAGAAGTGACAAAATGGTATAGGGACTGGGTAGCTTCTGAAGAAGGAAAAGAATTCCAACAGCAAATCCAGGAACACTTTGAGAAAATCCAAATAACTCATAAAAATTATAACGTTCTCGTTGAAAACGACGGCACCTTTAAAGTCATAGATGTCTTGCCCGGCCGATATACACTCTCGGCAAACCTAAGAAGGCCTGACCGCCACGGACATTCCGATTACACAAAACCAATAGTCGCGGAAATTGAATATGATTTTGTCGTCGAGGACTTAACCGAAGAAAACCAGAACGAAACTGTTGAATTAGGGAAACTCCCACTCAAAAAAGCTGAAATCCTCGAACCAAACAATCCCGCTCCTGACTTCAATATTCCTGCATTAGATGGAGGCACACTTAGACTCTCCGACTTCAGGGGACAATATTTACTCTTAACATTCTTTATCCCTGACGATCAGGGCCCATTTTTAACAGAAATGGAAAATTTAAAGAATATCCAGGACGATCTCTCACAGGACGAGAGGTTCGAAATGGTTGGACTGACCTCTAGCCAAATGCCTCTCTTCAAAGAAATACTGAGAAAATTCCTCGACGAGTGGCAATTAACCTGGCAGCAGGGATTGTTAGAGAGCATGAATTATAAACTCATGCAAAAATATCAAATCAACAGTTGGCCGCACAGCCTTCTCATTGATCCCAATGGCATCCTGCTGATCAAAGGCCTAAAAGGTGACGAGCTCTATGATTTCGTCAGCGACACCCTATCCAAATAAAGCTGTGGATTCCGCCGACAATTTCACATATAATAGCCCCCTTAAAATTTAAATTGCCTTATGCCTGATTTAAGCAGACAGGTGAGACCAAATTGTCGTTGGTCTCAGGTCTGTGGTCTTGAGTCCTGATTGAACGAGAGGTTTAAAATGCGTAATTTTGTATTCATGGTAGCCTTAATATTATTCGTATTCGCCGGCTGTACTGAAAAAGAAGAACCCAGATACACACCCGAAGAGCTGGAAAACATCCCCCAGCCCATCAGGACCGGCCTGCCTCCCGTACAAGGCGGCTTCGTACTCGCAGTCGGAACCGATACCATTACCGGAAAAGAGATGGTTGACCTGCTGCTGCCCAGGCTCGCCGAAGCAGCCCAGAACATGTCATATGACAAGTTCGCACCAAAAGCTTTACCAGTAGTCATAAGAGAGTTACAGAACAAAGTCGCCGACATCCTTCTCTATCAGAAAGCAATGGCCGAGGCCCCCGAGCAGATCGATGAACAGCTCGACAAATACGTCGAAGCCGAGACAAGAAGATTCATCTCAAGCTTCGGCGGCGACTATGCAAAAGCCGAGGCTTTCCTCAATAGTTATTACAAAATGGGCTGGAAAGAATACAGAAAGCATCTTCGCCGTTCTATCCTATCAAGCAGCTACTTACAGGGTAAGCTCCCTGAGCAAAAACCAATTACGTATAGCGACCTCAAAAAATATTACCAGGACAACATAGACCAGTATCACCGGCAACCGACGATAACCATCCGCCTGATCGACATCGACAAGCAGAAGCTCACTACCGGGCCCAACCAGACCCGCACCGAGGCTGCTGCCAAGCTTGCCGTCGAACTTATTGAAAGAATACAAGGCAGCGAGGATTTCGCCGAACTTGCAAAGCAATACTCCCACGATTACCGCGCCTCCAAGGGCGGCCTTTGGGACCCTATAAAGCCTGACTCTCTCGCCAAGCCTTACGACATCCTCGCGAAAGAAGCCCAGTCAATGGGCCCAGGCGATATAACCGGCCCGCTCGACACCGGCAACCATGTCTTCATAATGAGACTCGAGGATAAGCAAACCGAAGAAATTACGGCATTTGAGTCTGTCCAGAAAGAGATCGGGCAACAGCTAAAAATGCAGAACAAGATCGAAGCCATGAACACGCTCATGTCAAAGCTGCTCGAAGAGGCATCGATAACCGGAATACAAACCTTCGCCGAATTCGTCATGCAGAAGTTATACGTCCAGGCAAACTAAGGCAGGTAATCTTTATAATCAACTACTAATCCAGAATGATAAATATAAATTTTGTTAATCCTGTTATCTTGTCTAAAAGAGTTATCTTGTCAGAGTAGCTTATATGCAGATTATTGCTCACGGCATAGACTTAGTTGACTTCCCGCGTATCGCCGAAATGGTTGACCGTCACGGCCGGCGTTTCCTCGACCGCATCTTCACAAAAGCCGAACAGGAGTATGCAAATTCGAAAAAAAATAATATTGAAAAGCTTGCAGGCCGCTTCGCCGCTAAAGAAGCCATCCTGAAACTTCTCGGCACCGGCTGGCGAGGCAAGATTGCATGGACAGACATCGAGGTAATCAACAACTCATTCGGCCAGCCGCAGGTAAAACTAACCGGCGAAGTCGAAAAGATCGCTAATAAATTATCTGTTGAACAGATCAGCATCAGTATTACTCACACCGCGAATTTCGCTATCGCTTCAGCAGTCGCCCTTTCCGGCAATTAAAGATGCCTTAGATACTTAAAACTCAAAACTAAATGTCTTTGATCTAATGTATTTTGTCTTTTAAATATCCCTACAGCCATATATATTACCCGGATGAATAATTACGATTGCATTGTCATAGGAGCCGGTCACGCCGGGATAGAAGCTGCCCACGCTGCCGCTGCGATCGGTGCTAAAACCGCCCTGCTCACCATCAGTGCTGAGACTATAGGTTTAATGAGCTGCAATCCAGCTATCGGCGGCCTTGCCAAGGGCCAGATCGCTCGCGAAGTTGACGCACTTGGCGGGCTCATGGGCCGTTGCATCGACGCTACCGGCATCCAGTTCAGAATGCTAAACCGCTCGAAGGGCCCTGCCGTACAATCACCTCGCGCCCAGGCCGACAAACCCGAGTATGCAAAATGGATGCGCAGAGCCTTAGAGCAAACCGAGAACCTCGCTATCATCGAGGATCTTGCAATTGACATCATTATCGAAAACAATAAAGTTACCGCTGTCGAATGTAAAAGCGGTGTCGTTTATAATGCTGAAACGATCATTGTAACAACCGGCACTTTCCTTCGCGGTGTTATACATATTGGAGATGAGCAGTTCCCAGCCGGCCGCATCGACGATCCACCCAGTATCAAACTCGCCGAATCACTCGAACGCATAGGTCTGCAAATTGGCAGACTAAAGACCGGCACGCCAGCCCGGCTCGATCCGAAAACCATCGACTATGATAAATGTCAGATTCAGCACGGCGATACCACTGCCCAGCCGTTCTCATTTATGAACGATTCCATCGACCGCCCTTCCGTTCCCTGCTGGATAACATTCACAAACGATAAAGTTCACAAGCTGCTCACCGACAATATAAAACGCACACCGTTATACTCCGGCCAGATCCAGTCAACCGGCCCACGCTATTGCCCGAGCATCGAGGTAAAGGTACTTCGCTTCCCAGACAGGCCGCGCCACCAGGTCTTCCTCGAACCGGAAGAGGCCGAGCCCAAAACAATATACTGCAACGGCATAAGTACATCCGCACCGCGTGATATACAGAAGCAAATGCTAAAGCTCTTACCAGGCACCGAGAACGCACGCATCATCCGATACGGCTACGCCATCGAATACGACTACTGCCCGCCCGTCCAGCTGACAAGCTCGCTCGAGACTAAGAAGATTTCCGGCCTGTTCCTCGCCGGCCAGATAAACGGAACAAGCGGCTACGAAGAAGCAGCAGGCCAGGGCATTATCGCCGGTATCAACGCTGCCCAAAAATTGCAGGGCAACGAACCCATCATCCTCGGCCGAGACCAAGCCTATATCGGCGTCCTCATAGACGACCTCAGGACAAAAGGCATTGATGAGCCCTATCGTATGTTCACCTCACGGGCTGAGTACAGGCTCTCTTTAAGATCCGATAACGCCGACAGAAGATTAACCGATTTAGGCAAATCGGTCGGACTCGTAGATAATGAAAGATGGCATAAATACCGGCAAAAAGTCGCATCTATTGACCAACTAAAGATTTACTGCAAAGATACCAATTTAGCCGGCTCGAACATGTGGGATCTGCTGCG
>JANQHJ010000073.1 GCA_028282745.1 Sedimentisphaerales bacterium
GGCACAAAAAACTCAAAAGAAACAAAGACAACAGACCAAAGACACAAGACAAAAAAGTTGCTGTCCGGCCTTGGTATAAATCCAAAACCGCACCGTGAAAAACAGGCCGGACAGCCTACCTTGCCCTTATTTGCGCGTAAGCAGTGCGCAGCACTTTGGGAGATCGTTAAACGGTTCGATGTCGGCCCAAATAAAAAAAAGCAAGACACCGAACACTCACGCTCCAAAGAGGCCCGGTCAGGCCCGCAGAGAACGTAAGGTCGGTGTCTCGCTTTAAACAGGAAAACCCTGTATAAATCACAAACGAGACACGCAACCCTTTACGTAATACTTCTCTGCGAGAAATTTGACCGGTTTCTTTGGAAGTATCCAAAAGGATTAAGTGCTTCAAAATTATTTTAAATTATTCAAAGAGCAGATTCTAAAAATACCATTTCCGAATTATTATATCAATATAAAAAACAAAAAAATTGAAAAAGAAATCAGAAGGCAGAAGTCAGGAGGTATAGGGTATAGGGTGGAGGGGACGGTGTGGATTTTCGTTATTGTGACTGTATATATCTTGTCGATATAGAGTTTATAGTTTTTAATTCTTAGTGTTAAGTTTTGAGTTATTTTATGCGGTTTACAGTAGCGACGCAAATAACGATACTGCGGGTGGTGTTGATAGTGCCATTCGTTATGATGATGCTCAATGTCAACGATCCGCAATTAGATTCATCTCAGCAGAATCTTTGTAGATATGTCGCGATAATCATATTTGTCATAATGGCTGTCAGCGATGCCCTTGACGGCTATCTTGCCCGTGTGAAGAATCAAAAGACCAGGCTCGGCGCATTTCTCGATCCGATGGCGGATAAGCTGCTTATGACGTGTGCGTGTCTGCTGTTGGCATCGGAAAGGGCGCATATACCCGGCTTTAAGCTGCCTGCTGAGATAATTGTTATCATCATTGGTAAGGATATGTTTTTGTTCATGGGCTTTATAGTTGTTTATCTGTTCAGCCAGCAGGTAAGGATAATCCCGGCTGTGATAGGAAAAATCGCTACCGCTTTGCAGCTTAGTATGGTGGCGGCGATCCTGATAGCACCTGAATTATCTAAGGTCATGGATGGCTATATATGGTTCCTGCGGGCCGTGTGGTGGTCAGCGGCCGTTACAGCCATCATAACAACAGCTATTTACATTCGGCGCGGAAGTATGTATATTGAAGAGCTTGAGCACGATGGTGCAAAGCAACAATAACCGCGTACATGATGTATAGAAAGCTGTTATATGGATTTTAGTGAAATACCGCAAGTACTGGAAGATCTGCGGCAGGGTAAGATGATTGTCCTGGTAGATGACGAAGACCGCGAAAATGAGGGCGACCTGGTCTGTGCCGCTGAGAAGGTTACTCCTGAAATAATCAACTTTATGGCCACGCACGGCAGGGGTCTGATCTGCCTGCCGATGACCGAGGAGCACTGCGACCGGCTGGGCTTGTATCCACAGGCTCTGGATAATACGGCCCGGTTCGGTACGGCCTTTACGGTCAGTATTGATGCCGATAAGGGCATTACAACGGGCATCAGTGCCGCTGACAGGGCTCATACTATACAGGTCACAATTGCCGATGACGCCAAGGCATCAGACCTTGCCCGGCCGGGTCATATATTCCCGCTGCGGGCTCGTAATGGCGGAGTGCTGGTGCGGGCTGGGCAGACCGAGGGCGGTGTTGACCTGACAAGGCTGGCAGGGTTAAAGCCGGCCAGTGTCATCTGTGAAATAATGAGCGAAGACGGCAGTATGTCCCGAGTGCCGGAACTGCTGGAGTTTTGTGAGAAGCATGATATTAAAATTACGACGATCGCTAAGCTTGTCGAATACCGGCTGCAGAAAGAAAGCCAGATCAAAAAGATCGAGTCGGTAAAGCTGCCGACCGATTACGGCGAGTTTCAGCTTATCGGTTATGAAACCAGCGGTACGGTTGAGCCGCACCTGGCATTGTGCAAAGGCGGGATCGGTGATGTTGATGCTGACGGGAGAATCATTGAGCATGATGAGCCTGTGTTAGTCCGGGTGCATAGCGAATGTTTGACGGGCGATCTGTTTCATAGCCAGCGATGTGAGTGCGGCTATCAGCTAATAAGCGCGATGGAAATGATAGAGAAAGAAGGTAAAGGCGCCCTGATCTACCTGCGACAGGAAGGCAGGGGGATCGGGCTGAGTAATAAGTTGAGAGCGTATAAGCTGCAGGAGAAAGGGCTCGATACCGTTGACGCTAATCTGGAGCTTGGCTTTAGAGCTGACCGGCGCGATTACGGTATCGGGGCCCAGATACTGCGTGATCTTGGCTTGAAAAATATTCGTATCCTGACGAACAATCCGAAGAAGATAAGCCGGCTGGAAGTTTACGGTATTAAAGTAGTCGAACAGATACCACTGCAGGCCAGCCCCTCGGCACATAATGTAAATTATCTCAAAACGAAGAAACGCAGGCTTGGGCACATGCTCGACGAAGACCTGTAAAAAAATTAAATATCAAATTGCTTTGTAGAAAAGAAGATTAAAGTCATTGCGAAGGAGCGATAGCGACTGTGGCAATCTTGATTTTTGAACGTTTAAGATTGCTTCGCTGCGCTCGCAATGACCTGATGTTACAACTTTTCTACAGAGCAATATCAAATATTAAAAAATGCGGAATCCCGACGAGTAGGGATAGCTGATTGAATATTATTTGTTTGGATCCTGCTTTGAGGCGGGGGCGTTGGGGTCTTTTGGCTGTAGTGCTTCTTTGGGAGCATTTGCTTCTGTGAGTTGTTTTAGCAGCGCATCCCAGCCGGGTCTCTTAAGTTTTTCCGGCAGCTTGGTCTTGCCGAGTTCGGCCAGCAACGCAGTTACAAATTCAGATTTCTGACTTGTGAATTCCGCCAATCTTTTTCCGATGGGGCATTTATTATCGATGTCCTTTTCAAGCAGCTTCTGAGCTAATAAGTCCCTGACGGGATTTGTCTTTTGGCCCTTTAGGTATATGCTTAAAAGATCAGCCGTGAACTGGTCACGTTCCTTGTCCTTGGTTTTCTTAATAAGGATGCCGAGGTACTCAGCAGATTTGTCCAGCTGGTTGTTCTGTTTGTACAGGTCAGCAAGTTGAGTCTGGGCCTGTTTAAGGACAGATGCGTTGTTTTCAGATTCGGCTTTTCGTTCGATGATCTCCAGCAGGGCGATCTGCTGCGGTTTAGTAGCGTTTTTGGCTTGCAGCTTCGGCAGCCATTTGAAGAGTTCTTTGCTGTTGGAATCTTCGAATATCTTCAGCATTGCCTTCCAGGCGGCTGCGCCTTCGGAATTCTGGTTTATTTTATTAACCAGCCATTCGATATCCTGGATTTGGCCGACTTCATTAGCTAAAGTAATGAGCTTTATCCTTATGCCGGGATTCTCGTCGTTGACGAAATCCTTACGCAGTTGTTGTAAGGCCTGGAACTTATTGATATTTATCAGGCCGGTAACGGCGGCTGCTCTGACACGACTATTGTTCTCGGACAGAGCAGCGTCGAAGATCCGCTTGTACATAGCAGCGGCGGATTCTTTGTATGCGCTTTGGCCGCAAAGAATGGCCATAGAGTCCAGCAGATCACCGCGTAATTTATCCGGTGTTTTTTCCCCGGAGTATCTACTGCTAAGAGAATACAAATACTTATTTACAATGTCGTTCTTCAAACCATTGTGCTCGAGGAGATTGCGGATGACCTCGGCACCTTTCGAGGCATATTCAGGTTTTTCAGATAAGAGGTACCCGGCAGCAAGGTCGAGTGTCTCGATTCTTATTGCTTCATCGAGCTTTATCTTTGACTGGGGCGAGAAGGCGTAACGACAGGCCTGGCCGAGTGCGAAAAAGAGCTCTTGTTTGACCTGCTCATCCTTTTCCTGCTTGATCTGTTCGAGCAACTGCCCGGCACTGTTAAGTTCGCCCAGAAGTGTGATCAATTTGGCGGCATTTAGTCTGACCTGGGTATCATTGTCAGATATCAATTTGATGACGGATGGCCCGAGGCCGGTCAGGACCTTCGATTTTGGGCCCGTACCGACCCACCATTCGGAGAGTTTTAATAATGCCCATATCCGCTGCGGTGGCTTTTTGCCGTTAAGATATTTGTCAAGGAACTTGATACGTGAGTCTTCGTCGCTGCTGATCTTGTCATATAGCAGTTCGAGCGAGCCGAAGAATTCTATCATCCAGAAGTCACTTTCGTCTTGCAGTTCCTTTAGCTGTTTTTCGTAACCCTCACGAATCTGCCAGTAGCGAAGAAACTCTTCTTTTCCAATTCTCTGGATGTCATTGATAATCTGTTTACGTGTTGCCCAGTCAGCATCGACGGCGGGGATTCCGAGAGAAGTCAGTGCTTTGCCTGCGGCTGTGACTATTTGGGCCTGTGGGCTTTCAAGCAATTCGATGAGGCGAACGATGGCCCTTATGTCCGGCTGGAGTTGAAGGGCCTTTAGTGCGTTTAATCTTGTCTTGATGTCAAGGTTTTCATTGGTGATAGTATTCAGCAGTGGTTTTTCGATATCTTCATATTGGAAGACAAGAAAAGCCTCTGTAACGAAGCGGGTTGCTGCCGGCTCAGTCTGCTTGCTTAAAAACGTCAGCAACGGCTCAATGAAATCTTTTTTGTTCGATATGCCGTTATTGTTCCTGGCTTGTGAAAGGGCTTTACAGATGGCCAACTGGGCCGGTTGGTTTTTGTTATTTTTGAAGGTATCCAGCAGCATTGTCCTTGCTTCGGATTCGCTGCTTTTTAGTATTAAATCAGCAGCTTTTAGGCGAATAGACTCATCTGGGCCGGTCAAAAGGGCATTTTTGTTAATCTCGAGCTGGCCGTTCGTTTCAGATGTGTTTTCAGCAAATGTCAGCGGGACGGGCAGGCCCGATAATAAGACCAGTATTAATATGAATATCCATTTTCTCATTGGGCAAACGCTTGCAAATATAGAAATACCCTTTACTTAGTAGTTTATCGGCATAATAACCCCTTGACTATACTTTCGTCAAATGCAGAATGTTCATTTTTGAGTGATTTATGGGGATTTTCTGACAGGATGTTTTTTAGACAGGATAACAGGATAGACAAGATAATAGCCACAGAGATATTCAAAAGACACCAGACTAAAGACTTTCTTTCTTAATTTAGCCACAGAGAACACAGAGTTCACAGAGATATTTAAAAGACAAAAGACGCCAGAGTAAAACACTTATTTATTGGCCACATAAGGCACAAAAGTCATAAAAAAGTATTAAAAGCTGATAGCCGCATAAGGCACAAAAGTCACAAAAAAAATATTAAAAGCTGATAGCCCCATAAAGCACAAAAGACACAAAGAGTACAAACTCCAGACATCAGACCAAAGACTTTCTTTCTTATTAGCCACAGAGAACACAGAGAACACAAAGGGACAAAGAAGTTAACACTAAGACACTAAGGCACAAAGGGGCAAAGGCACAAAGGTTCAGAGATGCGGGGGCACAAAGAAATTGGAGTTAAGATTTATTGCTATTGGGTGATAACTGCTTTAGTGCCGGTACAAAATTATCGTTCTATTTTAGTGTGTTTTTAATACGGTTGATTGCTTCTATTAGAGTATTTTCCGGGCAGCCGAAGTTCATTCTGACAAAGCCCTGGCCGTCGAAGTCCCTTCCATTCTGCAGGCCCACGCCGGCTTTTTCAAAAAAGTCAACAGGATTATCAATATTTAATTCGCGAATATCTATCCAGGCTAAATATGTAGCCTGCGGTAAATTCATCGATAGTTGCGGTGTTCCGTTCTGGATGGCAGAATATAGAATGTCACGATTATTTCTTAAATATTCAATAAGCTCTTCATGCCAGGGGCGGCTATGTGTAAAAGCAGCTTCACAGGCGGTGTAGCCGAATGTGTTGACGTAAGGGACGATACCGCGAGCGGCTTTAATAAACTGTTTTCTTATTTGTTTGTTCGGGATTATCGCGAAGCCGCAATTGAGGCCCGGCAAGTTGAAAGTTTTACCAGGCGAGATAAGAGTAATTATATTTTGTGCAGCCTCAGTATTTAACGAAGCGGTCGGGATATGAGTGCTGTTTTTGTCGAGGACAAGATCGCAATGAATTTCATCGGAGCAGATGAGGATATTCTTTCTTACGCAGATGTTAATAATGTTATTAAGTTCTTGTTTTGTCCAAACCCTGCCAACTGGATTATGTGGGCTGCAGAGCAGAAGCACTTTTGTTTTTTCTGTTATGGCGTCTTCGAATTTATCAAAGTCAATTTCGAAATGGTTGTTATTGTTAGCCAGTTTGCATCGAATGAGTTCTCTGTTGAAATTTTCCGGGGCTTCAAGGAATGGTGGATAGATGGGTGTAAAAGTAATCAGCTGCTCATCTGGTTTTGTAAATGCGCGGGTAGTTATGTTTAATGCAGGAACGAGGCCGGGCAGCCATACTATCCAGTCCGGTTCGATCTGCCAGTTGTGTTGTTGGTTGATCCAATCGGCTGCGGCTTTGGTTACTGAATCGGGGGCCTTGGCGTAGCCGAATACTGCGTGGTCAACTCTTTTATGGAGGGCTTCTAATATGGCAGGGGCAGCAGGTAAGTCCATGTCAGCGACCCACATTGGGATTATGTCAGTGTTTGCGTATTTGGCCCATTTTATACTGTCGGTGTTGTGTCTGTTTATAAGCCTGTCAGAGAACATAGTTTTTAATCCTGTCTATATCGACCGGCCCCCATCAACGGCAAGGGTTTGGCCTGTCATGTAGTCGTTTTGTGATAAGAAAATCAGTGCAGCAGTTATTTCCTCCATTTTTGCGAAGCGGTTAGCAGGTATAAATGAAAGCTGTCTTTTTTTATCTTCTGCCGGCGTGTCATCAGGCCAGGTTGCAATTCCAGGGGCAAGGGCGTTGACGAGTATTTCGGGAGCAAGTTCTTTGGCGAGTGACTTTGTGGCGCCGGTCAGGCCTGCTTTGCTTGCGCAGTAGAGCGAATAGTTTTTCCATGGTTTTATAGCGGCTGTATCAGAAATATTGATTATTTTCGCGAGTGGTGCGTCTGTGTCATTAGAAGCTTGTTTGACAGCTTTGGCAAAGGCTTTTGCAGTAAGAATACAGGCAATTAAATTTAGGCCCAGGACGCTGCGGGCCTGGTCGGAAGTTATATCGCAGAGAGGTGTCCTTGGAAAAACGCTCGCTGAGTTGACAAGGATTCGCGGAGGGATCAGTGATCCGGCGGATTCGAACAAGGCGTCAATCTGTGGTTCTTTGGTCAGGTCCGCTTTAATAGCGACGGCATCTCGGCCGAGAGCTTTGATCCCGGTGACGAGCTGGTCGGCTTTTTGCTTGTTATCGTGATAATGACAGACACAATGACAGCCGGCGCGGGCTAATGCTAAAGTAAGTTCTGAGCCCAAGGCGCCGGTCGAGCCGGTAATGACCGCAACTTTGTCCTTCAATTCCATAATTGTATATATTAGGATAAAGCGAGCTATTAAGCTATACATAAAATTGCATTGTGGAATTCAGAAGGGACAATAAGTTATTATAAGCACTCAATATCCAATGTAGAATGCAGAATTGAGAAACAATGGATTCCTGCACCACCTGCGGCGGGTAAACTTTACAACGTTACTTATAAAGACAAAAAGGGTAAAACCAATCAATGGCAGGTGGTTTCACGAAAGGATGAGCCTATAGTTAATGCTGATGAGCCGGACGCGGTGGTGATAGTTCCTGTGATCGAGACCCAGCAGGGCAGGAGGCTGGTCGTTACAAAGGAATACCGGTTGCCGATAGGGGATTTTGAATACGGTTTTCCAGCGGGACTTATCGAGAAAGATCACAGTATTGAGCAGATGGTAGCTAAGGAACTCAAGGAAGAGACGGGGCTCGATCTTGTGGAGATAAAGCATATAAGCAATCCTGTGTATTCATCGCCTGGGATGTCGGATGAGTCGTGCTGTATGGTTATTGTCAAGGCGTGTGGCAAGGTTAGCGATGAATACCTTGACGACAGCGAGCAGATCGAGACTATGCTGATGGGGGTTGAGGATATCAGGGAGCTTTTGAGCTCGAAAGACAAAAAAGTTAGCGCTAAAGCATGGGGGATTTTGTATCAATTTGTTCGAATGGGCAAGATCGAGCTATAAAAAAGGCCCGCTTTAAAACGGGCTGTGGGATTCTTAAGCTCTGATTAATAGATAGGGAGCTCGAATTCAAAAAGCTTGTCTTTTGACAAATCTTTTTGCCAGCATTTTAGTATGGAAGTTCTGGGCAGTTTGACGGTTTCCAGCAGGAAGAAGCTATACGGCAGGGTGTTGAGTGGCCAGCAAGTAATGGAAGTTTATCTGGGTAATTAGGCTTGCTCTTAATGTCTGCTGTTAATATGGGTAAGGCTCTCTTTCTTTGAAGCTTTGTTTTAGTGTTTATTGACGAATTTTGGCTGATTGCAGGTGTATTTTAGCTTGCAGAAATCTAACACTACCGTTATATTTATCTTCCAAATGTAGATGCCGAGGTATCTGCAGATTGCGGTTCTTGCGAATGTGGCAGGAAGCTGAAAACAATTTCCGGAATTTATGGAAGAGCTGTGATACTGGAAACGCATTCGAGTTATAAAGTCATATTAAACGGTTACGGGCGCGCCATTTCTATATCCCTCGTTGGGATAATTCATCATATACATAGTTATCGCCCTGGTTCGGGGCAAAATAGATTCAACAGGAACGATGTTACAGGAAGGAACTTTTAGGGAGTCAACAAATGGGATTAAGTAATTGGGATATTGGAATTATTGTAGTTTTCTTCATTTTTGTAATAGGTATTGGCCTATTCAAAAGTCGGAAAGAAAAGACAAGCGAGGATTATTTTTTAGCCGGTCGTGGTTTAAAATGGTGGTTGATCGGATTTTCGCTGATCGCCGCCAATATCTCCGCAGAGCAGTTTGTTGGTATGTCAGCCCAGGCGGCGAGAGGTTGGATCGGTTTAGCAGTGGCGAGTTATGAATGGATCGCAGCAATCACACTTGTTGTAGTAGCGTTTTTCTTTTTGCCGAAGTTTCTTAAAAGCGGTATTTTTACAATACCCGAATATTTAGAGTATCGCTACAATCATACATCTCGTTTGGTGATGTCACTTTTAATGGTGATCATCTATATTGGAGTAACGATCCCCACTGTAATATTTTTAGGTGCAAAAGCATTAGCACCGTTGTTTTCAAAGGAACTGGCGGGTATTCCTATAAACATAACAACATTGTCAATATTTGTAGGTGTTATTGCAGGTATATATGTTGCAGTTGGCGGCCTTAAAGCTTGTGCATGGGCTGACCTTATTCAAGGCTCGGCTCTGATCGTCGGCGGTGCGGTTATCATGGTACTGGCGTTTATGGCACTGGACAAGCCTGCTGATTTCAATATTGATGCTGCTGCAGTCAACCAATCTCTCGGAGTTGAGGAAGGAGCGTCGCTGGGTGATAAATTGTCGTCACTTAAAGAGTCCAGTATGCATATGGTACTTCCAAGTACAAGTACATTTCTTCCATGGACTGCATTGTTGATAGGTATCTGGATCCCTAACTTCTATTACTGGGGTTTAAATCAGTTTATTATGCAGCGAACGCTCGGTGCTCACTCTTTGCGAGAGGGGCAGCGAGGTATTGTTTTTGCGGCGTTCCTGAAACTTATTATACCGTTCATAGTTTGTGTTCCGGGTATTATCGCGTTTACTTTATACAGTGGGAAAATGAAGGAAGATGCGATGGAACTTGAGTCCCTGAACGCTCCTGTGTTACAGTCTTTTGAAGAAGTTAGTACCGGTGTTGCTGAGCCTACTAAGGTCTTTCAGTTTGACAAAGATTTTGCGAAAGTAGAGCCGGTCTTGGCAGGTAAGATCGTGGCCTATAATGCAACCACATTGGACAAAGATCTGCCTACAGGTGAAGACATGAGTTCCTCAAATGCGAATCTCCTTAGCGGAGTAGATAAGAGCCATCCGGATATAGAGGTTCAAAGGCAGCTGATTGGTTATGATTATGAAGGCGCATTTCCATTATTAATTCGACACCTTACTCCTAACGGTGTAAGGGGATTCGTGTTGGCAGCGTTGATGGGAGCAGTAATCAGTTCTCTGGCTTCGATGTTAAATGCGGCATCGACTATCTTTACTATGGACATTTATAGAGAATGGTTTAGTAAAAATGCGAGTCAGAAGGCATTAGTGTGGGTTGGCCGAAGCTGTATACCTGTTGGTGTTATAGTAGGGTGTTATATTGCTCCAAAATTAGCAGATCCAAGATTTAGCGGTGCCTTTGCCTACATTCAGGAATTCCAGGGCTTTGTATCACCCGGCGTTTTGACGATTTTCCTGTTCGGATTGTTTATCAAGAAAACGCCTCGTTACTGTGGTGTCCTTGGCTTGGTTCTGAGCCCTATAATCTATGGTTTGCTTTATTTAGGTTTTGGTGATATGGCATTTCTCAATAGGATGGCAATTACAGTCGGGTTGATTGCTGTTGTTCTTTTGGTGATGACTCTCTCAGATCCTCTTAAAGAAGCAGTTAAACTACCTGAACAATCGAAAATTGAAATGAAGTGGTCCAAAGGATCAGTGTTAGTTGGGCTATTAGTGACAGTGTTAACAATTTTGCTTTACATCGTATTCTGGTAATGGGTGAGATATTAATCAGGAAGAAAGGAAAATACTTTAGATGTCAGTAAGTACACTTGATAAGGAAATGGCGGCGAAGCTGCAGGAGCTTGCTAAGCAGGCAGGCATGGATATAAGCGGTGCGAAAATCCGCAGGAGTTCTTCGCGATTTTGTGTAGGTGTTGAGCATGGTGACTATAACGGTACCGAGCTGTTCGGTGTTGGTACAGACAGATTTATCTGGCTGGCCTATAAGCCGAATGGTAGCGGCAAGATGAGGTTGTTCAGCGGGAACTTCCCGGATGACGGTGTTGTCGAATTCGAGATCGGTAACGTGCCGGAGCCGCAATCATCTGAAGTGGCTGATACGTGGGCGAGGTTCCCGTATGGAGTCGATTATGTGCTCAATCGCGAAGGCTATAAACTTGCCAGGGGATTTGACGCTGTATTATACGGCAATATTCCCGGCGGTGGTATGAGCCGAAGTGCATCTTTAGCATTGAACCTGATTCTAACTGTGCTTGAAGTTAATGGCATTGAGCCTGAAGACCAGCTGAAGGTTGTCGATCTGGCACAGGCGGTCGAGAACGATTATATTGGTTCTCCTTGCGGCCAGCTCGACCAGATCATGATCCTGTTCGCCAAAGAAGGCATGGGCACTCATTACAATCCTAAAGATAGAAGCGTTAAATATGTTCCGCTTGGAAAGGGCGGTGAGAATCTTCGTATCGTTGTTATGGATACCGGTACTGTTCGGCCGGGCCTTGAGAAATCAACGTACAAGATCCGACGCAGTGAATGCGATGAGTTCGCAGCCTTATTGAATAAAACTTACAGCGATATATCAGCTCTTGCTGACGTTAAAGATGAAGCTACTTATAAAAGAATCATCGATGAGTTTTCAGATTCCAAGCCGGGACATTGTGAACGTCTTGCTTATATCTATAGTGCCCAGAAGCGTTTTTATGAGATGATGGATGCGTGGAAGGCTGGTGATATCGAGAAGGTCGGTGGTGTCTTTAGAGAAGATGGTGTCGGGCTACGTGACGATTATAAGATTTCCGGTCCTGAGCTTGAGTCGATGTGTGATATAGTTCGCACGGTTCCGGGAGTTCTCGGCGAACGTATGCTCGGCGGCGGCGACAAAGGCGCAGCTGGTGCGTTAGTGATGGCTGATGCCGTCAATGACGTCAAGGCTGCTGTTGATAATGCTTATCCTCGCAGCCGGCCTGACTTCGCAGATAAATATGCAGTTCATGTCTGTGGTATTGTAGATGGTATTAAGGTCCTCGAAGGACTTTGTTAGGAAATGGCCGGCACGGCGAAGTAGTACTTAAAACTGTATTATCAGTTAAAATCAAACCTCAGGGCTCATTTTTAGATATGAGTCCTGAGGGATAACCTGAAGTTGCAGTATAGTCTTAGCCGGCGAGTTGTATGTTTTTTGGGTGGTGGGCCAATATTGATTTTTATATCAATATTTGATGTTAATTGAAGAATGTAGTGTTTTATATGATCATATCCGGGGGCAGGAAATATTCTTGACCTTGTAATGGGATTTTGTAAAATTATTTGCTTATTAGGAAATAAATTGTGTTTTCTGCGTTTAATTAGGCAAATTTAGCTTATTTAGGCAGGTCGCCGTTTATCAATTAATCTTTGTGGAAGCTAATTGTTATCTAAAGACATTTACAGTTCATTCTAATATCTATCCAGGAGCCATGAAATGAAAAGCCTTCTTGTCACAACGGTAGTAATTATTTCATTAATCTCACTTATGTTTACTTTCGCTGGATGTACTCCTGAGCCGGATGTAAACACAAATTTAGGGGCATTGAGTTCCGGCAGGACATTCTATATTGACAATGAAACCGGTAACGATGATAACATAGGAACTATCAGGGGCAAGGCCTGGGCCAGTTTGGAAAAGGTTAACGCTCAGATATTCCAGCCTGGCGACCGTATCCTGTTTAAAGCTGGGACGGTTTATACCGGCCAACTCAAACCTCAAGGCTCCGGTGCGGAAGGAAAGCCTATTATTGTAGATATGTATGGCGTAGGTAATAAGCCGCGTATCGATGGTAAGGGGTTACATCTAGATACCGTTCTACTGGAAAATATAGAATATTGGGAATTGAATAACCTTGAGATAACAAACCTGGCCCCTAAAAGGATGAAAGGGCAAAGCGGCGTAACAGTGTCTTCAAATGGTTTCGGCACTATGCGTCATATCCATCTAAAAAATCTTTATGTTCATCATGTTAACGGCCATCTGAAAAAATCCAGCTCAGCGGATATTGAGGGCCACGGTATTTGTGCCCGGAGTATAGGCGACAAACTTTCCCGCTTCGATGGTCTGCTGATCGAAGACTGTCATGTGGTCAGCACAGACAGGAACGGAATCTGTATGAGAAGCAAATTTGTCGAAAGGCACTTGAACTGGTTCCCAAGTTTGAATGTTGTTATACGCGGCAACGTGGTCGAGGATTGCGGTGGTGACGGTATTAAGCCGTGGGGAGTTGACGGCTGTTTAGTCGAATATAACGTTGTCAACGGTGCGAGAATGCGGTGTCCCGGTTTTGCGGCAGGTATCTGGCCCTGGAGCGCTGATAATACAGTTTTCCAGTATAATGAAGCCTGTAACGTAAAGGGAACTAAGGATGGACAGGGATTTGACTCTGACTATAACTCCAGGAATAACCTTTTCCAGTATAACTACAGCCATGATAATGATGGTGGATTTATGCTTGTTTGTACAATGCCTTTGGAACCATACAACATTGGCAACATTGATACAGTGATCAGGTACAACATCAGCCAAAATGATGCTGATGTTGAAAATTCACGCATCTTCCATATCACAGGGGAACTGGACGGCACATATATTTATAATAATGTTATTTATACCAACAAAGACATCGATACGACTTTGTTTTTGTTTGATAACTGGGGCAAGAAATTACCTAAGAAAACTTATATATATAACAATATTTTCTATGTGGAAGGCAAAGTGAGAAATATTTGCAAAACAAATGAAGGACAAAGGCCACTGGATGCTGAATATATGAAAGCCCAGGATGTTATTTTCTCTAATAATGTCTTCTACGGCAACCATGAAAATCCTCCATATGATCCGCATGCAATTACTACTGATCCAATGTTTGTAAATCCCGGCAGTGGTGGTATGGGACTTACTACGGTAGATGGCTATAAATTAAAGCCGGGTTCGCCTTGTATTGGAGTGGGAAAAAGTATTGAAGAAAGCGGCGTTCTGGATTACTGGGGCAATAAGATCAGGCAAAATATGCGTAATATCGGTGCGGACGAAGGGACGAAATAGATAAGGAATTTATATCAAGCTTACATTTTAGTTTGATTTAACTGGTGTTGCGAGAAATGTGTTTTGATCGATTAATATTCTTCAAGGCTTAAGTTAAGGATTCTCGTGTTGATGACTAATATCTCAAAGATATTAATTGTTGTGTTTTTAATGATTGGGTTGATAGGCTGTAATTCAGCGAAAAAACAAGATTTATCGAATTGGCGGCAAAATCTGGAAGAAGCAATTCCTTATAAAATAGAAAGTTCCGGGGCGGTTGTAATACAATCCGTTGGGCAGCGTCATGTCATTAAGGCAAAAGATGGATTCAAACTTGTCTTATTACCGCCTGAAGGCCCTGTCTGGAATATGGAATGGGTCAGTGTTCTTGGGCTCATGCTGAAAAACACCGGCGATACTGAATTGGTTATGGATATGATGCTCTGTAACAAGGGAGCGACAGGATGGTCCAACTCTTCGCTCGGCAGGACTATCGTAGAGGCGGGGGAGGAAATGCCGTTAGCGGTTGCTCTGACGCGTCGTCAGAAGAATTGGCATAATCCAGATTCCGGATACCTCGAAATGTCTGGTTTACCAAGCGGACACTTCAGTCATTGGCATACCCTCGATCCTAATAATGTTATAAATCTGACGATTAATTGCCATCAAAAGGGTGAGCATTCTTTCGAATTGGCACAGATGTTTCCGTTGCAGAAGATGGATAAGACTTATATGAACGTTTTCCCGTTCATTGATAAGTATGGGCAATATATTCACAGGGAATGGCCCGACAAGGTGCGCCGTGATAGTGATCTATGTAGAAGTATAGCATTTGAGAAAAGATTAGAGAAAGAGCTGCTCGATCTAAACGACTTTAGCCAATATGGCGGGTGGAAGGCCGGGCCAAAATTCGAGGCTAAAGGCTTTTTCTATACCAAAAAGTATAAGGATAAATGGTGGTTTGTAGATCCTCAAGGCTATCTCTTCTGGTCCTATGGTGTTGATTGTGCAGGAATTCAATGGGCGGGACAGACTCTTTTCAATAGAGATCCTAACGTATTTGAAGGCCTGCCGGGTAAGGATGATAAAAAGTTCGGTCAGTTTTATACACCAAGAGATATCGAGTATAAATACGTACTAATGGAAGATGTTCTTCACTATGATTTCACCAGGGCGAATCTTTACAGGAAATACGGGAAAGACTGGGACAAAAAATACCTCGATCATGAAATAAGGCGTTTAAAGTATTGCCGTCTCAACACAATCGGGGCCTGGTCAGATGACGAGCTTGCTGCCCAGAAAAAAGTGCCTTATACCGTAATGCTCCACTACGAGTACCCCCGAGCGGCGCTAAAGCTGCCTGATCCGTTCGATAGCGAGACACGCATGGGGTTGCGCAAGGCTATACATGAATATCCGGTCGATTTCAAAAACGATCCGTGGTGCATAGGTGCTTTTGTAAATAATGAGCTGCACTGGATGAACAATACCAAAGACATGATTTCTGTTATCCTAAGCTATAAAGTTGAAGGTACAGCGGTTAAAAAAACATTCAGGGATTGGCTGAAGAAAAAATATGTCACTATTGCTAAGTTTAACGAGGGCTGGAAGACGCAATTTGTTGCATGGGATGATCTGTTGAAGGTTAATGAACGTGACATGTTTAAGGATGCTAATTCCGATGATTGTGCTGCACTGGCGAAGCTTTTTGCGAACGCGTTTTTCGGTATGGTCAAAGAAGAGTTGACCAGCTATTCACCAAATATCCTTTACCTCGGCTGTCGTTTCCATGTTGGTCCGGTAGAGGTGATAAAAGTAGCGGGTAAGTATGTAGATGTAGTCAGTACGAATCTTTACGCTTACAGCCCGAATGTCGGTAGATATTCCGGTGCAGGCAAGCCGATATTGATCACGGAGTTTCATTATGCCAATACTGCGGGTAACAATCTTGGCGGCGGTTTACGTGCCGCCCAGAATGCTCAGCAGCAGGGGCGATTATTACGTGCATATATAGCTGATGCCGTTGAGCATCCGCAAATTATTGGCGCCCACTGGTTCCAGTGGCGTGATCAAAATGTCGGTGGACGTTTTGATGGAGAGAACTATGATGTTGGCTTCTTTGATGTAGCAGATATGCCAAATGTAGATTTGATCCGGGCTTCGGAAGAGGTCGGTCGCAGCCTTTATAATTGTGTTAAATAATTTAAGGGGTTAAATATGAGCGAAGTAAATGAAAATCCACAAGAAGCCACTCAAACTCCTGCAGGTGGTAATTCTGGTAAGTTAAAAACTTCTGAAAAGGTCAGTGTTGGTACTGGTGGTCTAGCTGTTTCTCTGGGCAACCAGAGTGTGCGAACGACAGGCCAAAGTGTCTTGAATATGATGCTTGGTATAAGCAATTTGTGGGTTGGTATTGTGCTTGCCATTCCACTACTATGGGATGCGATTACCGATCCCATCATGGGTAATATATCTGACAATTTTAAGTCAAAATATGGGCGTCGCCGTCCCTTTATTCTGCTCGGTGCTCTTCTGATGGGGGTTACTTTTGCGAGCATCTGGATGATCCCTCTTGAGTGGAGTGACGCAGGCCAACTTACCTGGTTTCTTGTTACTAGTTTGTTATTCTATACAGCTTATACTATTTTCTCAGTTCCTTTTATCAGCCTTACCTATGAAATGACGCCAGATTACAATGAGCGAACTTCTGTTCAAGGTTATGTTACGTTCTGGAATAGAGTCGGTGAATTAACCTATATGGGGCTAATTCCACTTGGGGCTATACTTGTAGCTAAGAAATATGGTTTCGATGCTGGAAAGGAGCTTACAAATCCCGAGAGAATTGAAGGAATCCGAATGGCTGCAGCGATTTATGGCGGACTTGGTATGGCTCTGTTTGGAGCTTTGCCTGCATTTTTTGGTAAAGAGCGTTGCTATGAACTCAATATTAAAGAAGCCCACGGACAAAAAAACCCATTCTGGAAAACTGCTAAGGAGTCACTGCAAAACAAAGCTTGTGCTCTTTTATGTATTCTTTCTGTTTGCACCATTGTCGCTGGTATATTTGCAAGTAACATGGACTGGTATCTGCTGATCTATTATCTATCGGATGGAAATATTGAACTCGGAACACAATGGAAGCTCGTTGTTACTATTGGCTATGCTACAGTAGGTATTATCGGTATCCCATTCATTGTTTGGCTGACTGGGAAAATGAGTAAAATACATGGTCTGATGTTTGTTTATGGCATGATGATTCTAAATGCAGTTATTCGCTGGTGTGTCTATCGTCCCGGTCGTTTTGATGTGTCCCTTATGTGGAGAAGTTTTGAGCAAATCGGGACTTCTCTTGGGGCTATTGGTAAATCGCTTATATGGCTTGATCCACTGACTGGCGGCGTGTTCTGGATTGGTGTAGGAGTATTGATGCAATCAATGATAGCAGATGTGTGTGACGATGATGAGCTCAAAAATGGCCACCGACGTGAAGGTATGTTCGGAGCGATTTTTGGCTGGGCAACTAAGGCTTCGTTTTCAGTAAGCCTTGTACTAGTCAATATATTCCTGGGGACGATTGGTTTTGATTCAACCCTATCGGAGCAAACTCCTCAAACTTATTTGAACATGCGTCTGGCAATGGTTCTTGGAGCCGCTTTGCCTGCTGTATTATGTTTTATCATGTTGGGATTTTATCCAATTACCAAGAAGAAAGCTGATGAAAACAGAAGAATTCTGGAAGAGCGACGTGGTAAAGTTTAATCACGTATGGGATAAGAATATGTAATTAGTTTTTGAGAAGATATATGATGAAGAAATTTGTTTTACCTGACATATATTTCGGAGGTGACTATACTCCCGAACACTTCCCTAAGCAAGTGATGGAAGAAGATATGCGCCTAATGAAAAAAGCAGGTGTTAATATTGCTACTATTAACGTATTCAGCTGGGGGCAGCTTCAGCCTAATGAAGATACATGGTGTTTCGAATGGCTCGACGAGATCATGGATACCCTGGCGAAAAATGGTGTTTACGCAGATATGGGAACTGCCACAGCTTCTACGCCTGCGTGGATAGCTAAGAAGTATCCTGAAATTTTGCCTTATGATAAAAACGGTATTCGTTTTAATCATGGCTCTCGTCAGACATTCAATCCAAACAGCCCTAAGTATAAAGAGCTTAGCCAAAAGTTGGTGCGTAAGATTGCTGAACGTTATAAAGATCACCCTGCACTTTGTATGTGGCATGTTAACAACGAGCTTTCACATCAGGTCAACTATGATTATAGCGAAATAACTGCCGAGAAGTTTCGTAACTGGTGCAAAGAAAAATACGGCACATGTGAAAACCTGAATAAAACATGGGGCCTGGATTTCTGGGGCAACAATATTTACGAGTGGGATGAACTGGTTCCACCTATGAAGACGGCACACCAGGTGAGCACAAGTCTTTTACTTGACTGGAAGCGTTTTACAAGCGAATGCTATATGGATGTTGCACGTAATGAAATAGAGATTCTGCGTGAAGTCACACCCAACGTGCCTATCACAACTAATTTCCTCTATGAGTTTAAGAGATTAGATTACTTTGTCTGGGCAGAGATAATCGACTTTATATCGGTCAGTTCATTCCCTGATCCGAAAACAAATAATCATCCTGGTGAGGCGGCACTTAGCCATGATATGATGCGAGGCTTGAAAGATCAGCCTTTCGTTTTGCTTGAACAAGCTCCCAGCCAGGTAAACTGGCGACTGGCCAATGTTAATAAAAAGCCCGGCGTGATGAGGCTTTGGAGCCATCAGGGTATGGCTCACGGTTCCGACAGCTTTTTGTTTTTCCAATGGCGAGCTTCGGTTCATGGTTCGGAAAAATTTCACTCGGCTATAGTGCCTCATATAGGCGAGAATAGCAGGGTTTTCAGAGAAATGACCGAATTTGGTAATGAACTGCCTAATCTTAAGGAAATAGTAGGTAGTGACGTGCAAGCTGATGTTGCTATTGTATTGGATTACAATAACTGGTGGACTGTTGAGTTTACACCCGGCCCGACAGCTTTACTGAAGTATTTGGAGAATATACAAGCTTATCATTATCCTCTTTACGAACAAAATATTACGGTGGACATTGTTCCATATGACAGAGATCTGAGTAAGTACAAGGTTGTTATCGCCCCGGTGCTTTACATGTTGAAGCCTGGTTTCAAGGAATCCATCGAGAAATTTGTGTCCGAAGGCGGAACGTTCATTACTACGTTCTTCAGTGGTGTTGTGGATGAGCACGATAAAGTGTTTGATGGTGGTTATCCCGGTCCGCTTAGTGATTTGCTTGGCTTAAAGGTTGAAGAATTCGAGGCTATGAAGCCTTATATCAAGAACAGCTTGGTTATGAACGGCAAGTTAGCCAACGTTTCAGGCGAATTTGAATCCAGCCTCTGGTGTGATATTCTGCAATTAGGCACAGCCCAATCCTTGGCTGAATATGGAAAAGACTTTTTTAAAGGTACTGCCGCGCTTACCGTAAATGACTTCGGCAAAGGAAAAGCTTATTACGTTGCTACATTGCCGGATAATGATTTTATGAGGAAATTCCTCAAGCAGGTTTGTGCTGAGCAGGGCGTTAAGCCTGTTCTTGAGGCTCCGGAAAGAGTCGAAGCTGTAGTTCGCTGCGATGGAGACAATGATTATTTATTCGTTATGAATCACAACTATGAGCCTGTGGAAGTTACATTGCCAGGGGGAGAATATTTTGATTTATTAACACAGACTAAAATGCGGGGCACCATCAAACTTGATGCTGTGCAATCAGTTATATTAAAGCAAAGCTAAGAAGGAAGATTTAAATGGAAAAGAAAATACACGCAAAACAAGGCGGTTTTACTCTCCCTGCGCAGGCCGGGATGGATGACATCGTCCTTGATCTCGCAAAACGTTGGGGCGCGGATGCGTTCCGTGACTCAGATGGAACAGTGCTTTCCAAATCGATAACTGAATTAGGGTATGATATTTATTCTACAGTCTGCCTTATCAGGGCCGATCAGGAGTGGAACAGTGCACATCCTAAGGATAACCAGCAGAAGTACCTTCATTCGACTCCTCAGACAGCACGTGATACAACAATGAAAATTGATATCCTTGGGCGTTATTCAAATGAGCAGTTCAAAATCGATGAAGAAAACGACTGCAAAAAATATTGGGAAGTTATCAATAGAACGACAGGCGAAGTTGTGCCGGTTTCTGACTGGGATTATGCGGGCGGTATTGTTACGATAAAAAATTGCGTGAAATGGAATGTTTACGTTGTTAATTTCCTGGTTTATCAGATATGGGAAACAACCTCAATGTATAACCATATCACCAATAACTGGGACAAACCTCACCAGTCAGGTATTGATCCGAGAAAGCCCGAAACTCGTAAACACATAGCTAAGTTCCTGGATAAATGGCTGGAGACACATCCCAATACCGATTGGGTTCGCTTTACTTCTATGGCTTATCAATTCCCGCTCATAACGAATCAGGAGCACCAAACTCTCTACAGTGATTGGTACGGTTGTCTTGATCCTATGTCCGCTCTGGCATTAGATGAGTTTGAAGAGAAGATGGGGTATCGTCTCAAGCCGAATGATATAGTTGATGATGGTTACTTCAACGGTAGTGACCGCGTTCCGACCAAGGAATACCTTGACTGGATCGAATTTGTCCATGAATTTATGGTTGAATTCGCAGGTGACTGCGTAAAGCAAGTTCACGATGCCGGTAAAAAAGCGATAATGTTCTATTGTGACCATCATATTGGTACCGAACCCTACAAGCCAAAATTCCAGGAAGTAGGCATGGACGGTATCGTAGGGCCGTGTATTAACGGCCGTGAAGTTCGCCGTGTTGCTGACGTTCCAGGAGATATGATCAAGGAACTGCGTTTATATCCATACTTTTTCCCGGTTAATCTTCAGAATGAGCCTTCATTCAAAGAGGGCGGCGATCCCGTCGGAGAATGCAAACGCTATTGGATGTGGATTCGACGTGCTATGCTTCGTAAGCTTGTTCACAGGATAGGTTACGGCGGATACCTTGACCTTGCGGTCAAGTTCCCTGATTTCATTGACTATGTCGAACTTCAGACAAAAGAATATTACAAGATAACTGAGAATACTAAGTTTACTCCTGTAGAGAATGCGCCATTTAAGGTTGCGATTCTCAATGCCTGGGGCAAGGCTCGTTCGTGGGGATATGACCAGTCATGGCCTGTCGGTGGTATTACCGAGTCTCTATCCGGTCAGCCTTTTGATATTGAGTGGATCAACTTCGACGACATTAAAGAAAATGGTATTCCCGATGATGTCGGTGTTATCATTAACATGGGTATGGGCGGTACTTCCTGGAGTGGTGGTCATCACTGGAAAGATCCTGAGGTTGTCTCTATTATTCGTGAATGGGTTGATAGCGGCGGCGGTTTCCTCGGTGTTATGGATCCGAGTGCCTATGAACACGGCGGCGCTTACTTCCAGCTTTGGGATATTCTCGGTGTCCAGAGAGAAACAGGTCAGTCCAAAGCTTGCAAGAAAGTTCTTCCAACTGATATTGCAGAAGAACATTTCCTTGCAGCTGATCTATCGACTACGGATCCCAGCCTTGGCAAGCATGTTCAAACTATTTATCCCTGTGACAAAGAGACTGAGATCGTTGCAAAGGATGACGAAGGCAGCGTGACAATTGCGGCAAAGAATTTCGGTAAAGGCCGAGGTGTTTATATTGCAGGTTTCGAATTCGGTTCGGAACAGAATCGTCTTGTCCAACGCGCGATATGGTATGCGGCTGGCAGGGAAGATGAAATGGCTAAGAAATGGTTCTCGAGTAATATCGAAACTGAAATTGCCGGTTATCCTGAAACCAGGAAATATATTGTGATCAACAACTCTTACGAACCTCAGACAACTACTATAGTTGATCACAGCGGCAATGAGAAAACCGTCTCTCTCGAAGCAAATGCATCCGAATGGTTTGATTACGACGGCAACGAGATATAATCAGTTGATATTCCGGGCAGCATCTTATTGGGGCTGGTAACGCGCGAGAATGTGCGTATAATAATGTTTCAATAAGCTAAAAGTTAGCGGATGATGATGGTACGTTTATATATTGCGATAGCATTTAGAATGAAGGGAATATTATGTGGAAGCTGTATTTTTGTACTGGGATGATTATGGCAAGTATTAGCGTTATAAGTGCCGAAACTCCGGATTGGGAAAATGAGGCTGTTTTCAGAATAAATAAAGAAGCTGCTCACTGCACAATAATACCTTGTGAAAGTGCGGATAAGGCACTGAAGGGCAAATGGCAGGATTCAAAATATTACAAGTTATTAAATGGCACTTGGAAATTTAACTGGGTCAATCATCCTGATAAACGCCCGGTCGATTTTTATAAAGTTAATTATGACGTTAGCTCATGGGATGATATACCCGTTCCGAGTAACTGGCAGTTACAAGGTTATGGGGTGCCGATTTATACCAGTGGCGGATATGTTCATGAGATAGATCTGCCGCGTGTCATGACTGAGCCTAAAGATCCAAATTACACTAATTACATAGACAGAAATCCCGTTGGAAGCTATCGCAGAACATTTACTGTCAGCAGGACCTGGAGGGGCAAGGAAATATTTGTTGTTTTCGAGGGTGTTGATAGTGCGTTTTATCTCTGGGTAAACGGGCAAAAAGTCGGTTACAATCAGGATAGCCGTACACCGGCGGAATTCAACATTACCAGGTATCTTAAGGACGGTCAGAATGTTATGGCTGTTGAAGTTTACCGTAACAGCGATGGTTCATATCTTGAAGACCAGGATATGTGGCGTCTTAGCGGTATATTCAGGGATGTGTATATGGTTTGCAGGCCTAAGGTGTATATAAGGGATTATTTCGCAAAGCCTGAACTGGATAATGATTATAAAAACGCATCGCTTACTGTTGTTATTGAATCAAAAAATAACAGCGGTATGAAACAAAAAGCCCCACAGGTTGAGATGGATCTTTTCTATGTTGGTAATAAAAATACATATTCTTTTTGGGACAAGTTGTTCGGAGTAAGAAAAAGAGTATTTCCAACTATAAAATCAAACTCAAATGAGATGATAAAGGCTGACGGAACTGTAAAAATAGCAATGAGCACTCCGGTCTTAAAAGATGTTAAAAAATGGACAGCTGAAATGCCGAACCTGTACAAACTTGTTCTTACATCCAAAGATGAAAGCGGCAGGGTGCTGGAGAGTATGGCCTGTAATATAGGCTTTAGAAAGGTTGAATTGATCGATGGTACTATGCGGATCAACGGCAAATATGTCTATATCAAAGGTGTCAATCGTCATGAACATGATCCGGATACAGGCCATTATGTAACTCGTGAATCTATGATCAAAGATATAGTATTGATGAAGCAAAACAATATTAATACTGTTCGCAACAGTCATTACCCGAACGCCCAGATATGGTATGATCTCTGTGACGAATATGGATTGTACATGATCGATGAAGCCAATATTGAATCACACGGCCTAATGGTTTATGGAGATATGCTTAAAGGTCTCGGCAATGATCCAAACTGGACGCAGGCCCATCTGGATCGTACTAAAAATATGCTGGAACTCAATAAGAACCATCCGTCTATTATCATCTGGTCATTGGGTAATGAAGCAGCGGATGGAATGAATTTTGACGCTACGAGTGACTGGATACGTAAAAGAGATCCTTCCCGCCTTGTCCAGTATGAACCTTGTAAAGACCGCGATATCATTGATATTGTCTGCCCCATGTATGAATTGATACCGAATCTAATAAAGTATGCTACAGACGCAAATACCTATAGGCCTTTGATAATGTGTGAATATTCACATGCTATGGGTAATAGTGTGGGTAATTTGCAGGATTATTGGGATGTCATCGAAAGCCATAAATATCTGCAAGGCGGAAGCATCTGGGACTGGGTGGATCAATCGCTTAGAAAAATCCATGAGCCTACAGGAAAAGAGTTTTGGGCCTATGGCGGTGATTACGGCGATTATCCAAACAAGAAAAATTTCTGTGCTAACGGACTACTTCAAGCTGACCGTAAACCAAATCCGCATTTGATGGAAGTAAGGAAAGTTTACCAGAATATTAAATTCCGTCCTGTTGATATTAGTCAGGGAATCTTCAGTATCCAGAATAAATACGTTTTCAGGGATATTGAAGATTATGTAAATATGAGTTGGGAAATAACAAAAGACGGCAAAACCGTCAAGACAGGCAGGATTGGCAAGATTTCTGTTCCTCCACTAACAACTAAACAACTTACACTGAATTATGATACATCGACTTTTAATGATCGAGGTGATTATCTGATCAGGATATATTGTAGATTAGCTAAAGATACTGCTTGGGCTAAAAAAGGTTACCTGATAGCGTGGGATCAGTATCCTCTTCAGGAGAAGTTTACAGAGAAACCAGTCGAGTCTAAGAACTCTAACTCTCTCAAGATCACAAAGTCTGATGGCAATGTCAAAATAGCAGGTAATAATTTCTCCGTGACTTTCAGCGAAAATAAAGGGGCCATTGTTTCGCTTGTTATTAAAGGCAAGGAAATGCTCAAGTCTCCTATGATCCCCAACTTCTGGAGGGTGCCGACAGATAACGACAGCGGCCCGAATAATGGAGGCAGTAGAATGCCTCAGCGATTGGGCATCTGGAAGGATGCAGGCCCTAAGGCAGAAGTTGTTTCTTTTGAGATGGATTTTCCTAAGGCTAATATGGTCACAGTTAGAGTTGCTTTAAAAACAACTGCTAAAAGCAGTATGTTTTACAGTAACTACACGATTTTCTCGGATGGCCGAATCTTGGTGGAAAATGAACTTCATGGCACTAAGAAAGTGCCAAATGTTCCAAGGGTGGGTATGCAGGTGGCAGTTGACAACTCGATCGATAACTTTCAGTGGTATGGACGAGGCCCAATGGAAAGTTACTGGGACCGTAAAACAGGTTACCCGATCGGGATATATCGAGAAAAGATATCCGAGCCTGGACATGAATATGTTGTGCCGCAGGAAACAGGCAATAAAACCGATGTCCGCTGGACCAAGTTTACTGATGATTGGGGTAACGGCTTTATGATTGAAGGGCTTGGGCCGCTAAGTGTCAGTGCCTGGCCATGCTCAATGAATGATATGATAGAAGGAAAACATCCTTATGATATCCCGGAAAGAGAATTTAACACTTTAAATATTGATTATAAGCAAATGGGTGTTGGCGGTGATAATAGCTGGGGCCTTAGAACCCATGAAGAGTACACCATGCCAGCCGGTACTTATAAGTATCAATTTATAATAAAACCGCTTGGTATATGATGTGTCAGTTGTTTTATCCGATCAAGCGTATATCTTTTATGACAGCAATGGGCATGGCGTGATTGATATGGATCAATTTATCTGTAATTGAGAGCCGGCAACTGGAGGTTAGTTGGTTTAGTTAGAATAATTGTCAATTATTTCAATATCTGTGCCGACATCGAAGGTTGATTTGTTAGTAGTGTTATGGTTTATTAATTCTAAATGGAGGTTGCTATGAAGGCGGTTAAGGCCAATTCTTTTAGCATCTTTTTACTGATCTCGACTTTAGCTGTTTCGGTCAACGCGGTACCGGACTGGGAGAACCTTGAGGTTTTGGGTATTAACAAGGTCGAGCCGCATTGCACGTTGATGCCTTATGAGAGTATCAGCAAAGCTGTTAAAGGTCAACGCAGCGATTCAAAGTGGTTTCATTCTCTAAACGGCAGCTGGAAATTTAACTGGTGCGGCAATCCTGATGAAAGGCCCGTCAATTTCTATAAGCCTGATTATGATGTGAGCGGCTGGGATGATATACCCGTTCCATCCAACTGGCAGATGCTGGGTTATGGTATGAAGAATTATGTAAGCGCCGGATATACTTTTAAGAAAGATCCGCCTAAGGTGACGGGTGAGCCACATAAATCTTTTACAAGTTTTAAAGATCGCAATCCTGTCGGTTCGTACCGCAGAGTTTTCAAGGTTAATAAAAGCTGGAAGGGCAGGAAGATCAATATTGTTTTTGATGGCGTCGATTCGGCGTTTTATTTGTGGATCAACGGCCGGAAGGTCGGTTACAGTCAGGACAGCAGGACGCCTGCCGAGTTTGATATAACAGAATATGTTAAAGACGGTGATAATGTTGTAGCTGCTGAAGTGTATCGTTATTGCGACGGTTCGTATATTGAAGATCAGGATATGTGGCGTCTTAGCGGTATATTCAGAGATGTTTATCTATATTCGCAGCCTGAGGTTTATATAGAAGATTTCTTTGTTACTACCGACCTTGATGAGGAATATGTTGATGCCGAGTTGAAGATCAGGGCAAAAGTAAGGAATGAAAAAGACTGGAAAGTCGCCAAGCCTAAACTTGAAGTAATGCTGTTCGATAAGAAAACCGGGGCAAAAGTTTTGCCTGCGGGGCAAGGTATATTGAACGGAGTTTTTGGTAAGAAGTGTGAGGCTTTTAATTGTAATGAGGTTGTGCTCGAAGCGGGAGATGCGGCAGAATATATTTTTGAAAAGAGAATTCCCAATCCTAAAAAATGGACAGCTGAGACGCCGAATCTTTATACGCTTGTTCTCATTCTTAAACAATGTAATGGCAAAGTTCTTGAGCGATTGAGTTGTGATATTGGTTTTAGAGAAGTTGAAATAAAGAATAGTCAGTTTTTAGTCAACGGTAAGGCGATCTATATCAAAGGTGTTAATCGACACGAGCATGATCCGGATACGGGACATGTTATCAGCAGAGAGTCGATGATACGTGATATTAAAATGATCAAGCAGAATAATATTAATACAGTTCGTGCGAGTCATTATCCTAATATTCCAGAATGGTATAAGCTCTGTGATGAATATGGGCTCTATGTGATTGACGAGGCGAATATCGAATCGCACGGTATGGGCTATGATGCTGACTCGCTCGCCAAAGATCCTAACTGGATGGAAGCGCATATGCTTCGCACCAAGGCAATGCTTGAGAGGGATAAGAATCATGCCTGTATAATCATATGGTCGCTTGGTAACGAGGGTGGAAATGGTGTTAATTTTGAGGCAACATATAAGTGGGTAAAACAGCGTGATCCGTCACGTCCGGTGCAATATGAGCAGGCCCATGGTAAAGGCAATACAGACATCTATTGTCCTATGTATGCCAGGATTCCGCATTTGGAGACTTATGGTAAAAAGAAAGGCGAAATGCCATACATCCTTTGTGAGTACGCCCACGCAATGGGTAATAGTGTTGGCAATCTGCAGGATTACTGGGATGTTATTGAGAAGTATGATATTTTGCAGGGCGGTTCGATATGGGATTGGGTTGATCAGGGAATAAGGGCAGAGACGCCGGACGGTAGTGGTGAGTATTTTGCCTATGGTGGAGATTTTGGTGACAGGCCCAGTAGTGAGAACTTCTGTATCAACGGTCTGGTTCAGCCTGACAGAAAACCTAATCCTCAGCTTTATGAGGTTAAAAAGGTTTACCAAAATATAAAAGTTACAGCTAAAGACTTAGTAGCAGGCAAAGTTAGCGTTAAAAATAAATACTACTTTATTTTGCTGGATTTTGTCGAGGCTTTGTGGGAACTGACTGAGGATGGAGTTGTTATTGATAAGGGGTCTCTTGGTGTCCTTAAAATAGATCCACAACAGAGCAGGGAAGTTGTGCTCCCTTATAATATTGCTAAAGTTAAGTCAGGCAGCGAATATCATTTGAAAGTAAGTTTTGTTCTCAAAAATAATACCAGTTGGGCTCCAAAGGGACATCTGATGGCTTGGGATCAGTTCAAGCTGCCTGTTTCGAGGAGTGTTGAAAATAAACCTGCTGATCTTACATCGATGAAAGATATTGAAGTGCATCCGTCCGGTGATATTCTTAAGGTCGGTAATGACGAATTTGAGGTCGTTATCAATGAAAAATCAGGCTCGATAGTATCATGGAAAGTTGGCGGAAAAGAGATATTGACGTCACCATTGGTACCGAATTTCTGGCGAGCAACGACCGACAATGACAGAGGTGCAGACTGGGTGCCGAAAGAGTGTGGAATTTGGAAAGATTCTGTTAGTAAAGGCAAGGTGATAAATTTCGATGGTGATTATGAAGGCGGGCCTGCCGCAGTTATCAGAGTTAAAAGGAAACTCGATGCTAATGAATCGACAGTAATAAACAAATATACGATCTATGGCTCCGGGAAAATTGATGTAGAGCAGAAGCTTGTTCCTGGTAAGGGGCTGCCTGTTATCCCGAGGATCGGTATGCAGATGCGCATTGCCGGTGAGTATGATAATCTTAAATGGTTCGGTAAGGGGCCGCATGAGAATTATGTGGATAGGCAAACTTCGGTTGCGGTTGGAATATATTCCGGCAAGGTTAAGGAACTTATTCACGATTATATTGAACCCCAGGAAAATTCTAACCATATGGATGTTCGCTGGGCGAGCTTGACCAATGATGATGGCGAGGGGGTTATGATAATCGGCGATCCATTGGTTGAAGTTAGTGCTTGGCCATATACACAGGAGAATCTTGAGAAGTCCAAGCACCCTTATGATCTCGAGTACGACGGCAAGATAACAGTTAATATCGATTGGGGACAGATGGGACTCGGCGGCGACAACAGCTGGGGCTTAAAGCCGCTTGAGAAGTATATGCTGAAAGCCAATAAGGTATATCATTACAAGTACAGCTTAAAATATATTAAGCCAGAGTAAAGCTTCTGATGTATGCCCAAAAACCTGTGTTTTTTTAATTTTACTGCCAAGTTGAAATCAACTGGAAAATGAGGTATATTGGTCTCTGAAACATGAAGAAAGATAGCTATGATGGGAGACCATAATGCCTTACAACATAAGAATCGTTAGCACATATCCGCCGCGCCGCTGTGGTATCGGAACCTTTGCCCGTCATCTTGCCAATGCATTGGCGAATTTTACAGGTGAGGTGGGGCATGTAAGGGTTGCGGCCATTGATAAAGAAGGTTTGGCTTATAATATTCCGGTTGATCTTTTGATAGATCAATATAATCCGGCGTCGTGGATAAAAGGTACGAACGATATTATTTCACGTGCGAGGGAAAGTGAAAATCCAACGCTTGTTTTACTTCAGCATGAATATGGTCTCGACCCGGATGAGCAGGGACACGACGCTAAGGGCTGGAATTTTGTGAAGATGGCCAAGGCATTGACTGGTTCGGGCCTGACTACGATGGTATATTTACATACTGTTTTGGAAGATCCCGATGATCACCAAAAGGCTATCCTGCAAAAACTGGCTGACCATACCGATGGACTTTTGGTGCCGACGCGAAGTGCTGTCGATATTCTCGAAAGAGGAGTTTACAAGATAGACCGGGCAAAGATTAAGCATATCGATCACGGTATCAGAATGCAAAGCCCGTCACAGTATGACAGGCTTACCATTAAAAAAAGCCTGAACCTTGATAATAAATTTCTTATCACGACGCTTGGACTTCATTCGCCGGGCAAAGGATTGATATATAGTATCAGGGCTTTCGGCAAGTTCCTGAAAGAGTCATGCACAGAAGAGCAAAGGAAAAAGATCTCTTATGTGATAGCCGGCGGGTGTCATCCCGAATATATGAAACATGATGGGGGTAAGCCCTATGCTGAGTATATGGCTCAAATTGATAAGGCGATAGAAGAAGCCGAGGTCAGTCACTGCAAGGTCACTAATATGGATGGTGATAAGCATGGTAACTGTGAGCTTGTCTTTTTAGATACTTTCCTTGAGGAAAGCGTATTGATGAAATTCTACGGGGCGACCAATGTAATGCTGCTGCCTTATTTGAATATGCAGCAGATATCCAGTGGTATTCTGGCTGATACGGTTGGTTCCGGGCGAGTTGGTATTGCGACAAAATTCAGATATGCAGTTGAACTATTAGCACCGGAAGGGTGCAAAGAGGAAGGGTTGTTTATAGATTCGCATGGCAGGGGTATCCTTGTCGATCCAGAAGACAATGCTATAGAGCAAATTGCACAGGCTCTTGATTTCCTGGTATTTAATCGCAATAAGCGACTTGCTATGGAGACAAGGACACATCGACGCGGCTATCAAATGAGATGGGATAATACAGCCTGGGCGATATTGCAATATGTTCAGTTTGTTGCCGAGCAGAAAGATATTATTACCGGCAGGGGCATAGAGTATGTGAGGAAGAAAGAATCAAATTATGAAAAACTAAACCGCCAGGTCGTAGAAAAGTGGCGAGCTCAAATATAAATTTGAGATAACTAAATTTAGGATAAGAATTATGCCAGGACCAAAGATACCACATTCAGGACATAATCAGCATCTGTGCTACCTCGTGAATCTCGGCATCCAGGATCGTGAGCTGGCTAAGTATAAAAAGCTTGTCGAAGACGCTAAATATATGTGTAAAAAATGCGGAAGAGTTGCGGCTAAACCTCGCAACCTTTGCAAGCCGGTCAAGCTGTAGTGAGTTGGATGGTTAGCTCGAGTGAGTTATTGAACGTCCGAGAAAAGTAATAACTCGGCTTTGCTATCTGGTCTGCGTGCTTGAAACCATAGCAATAGAGTGGATAAATGGAGCTTTATAGGGCTGCTTTTTAGCGGCCCTTTTTATTTGCATGTGCCTAAAGATGGAATGCTAAAAGGTCGAACTTGCACTTAGAGTTTGTTTTAATAATACCTTTGTATGTGAGAAGGGTGTTCATGGATAACGAAAAGCGACAAATTAGACTGCGAAATCTTGTCAAGCAGGCTAACAGTAAATGCAAAAAGCAACAGAAGCAAATCAATATTCTGTGTAACGATATAATCACTGCGCATGGGCGCTTTATCGATACGGTCCGATCTCTGTCATTTGCCAACGAATTATATGAGTCCATAATTGGTATGAGCAATCTTGATAATATGCTCTATACGGCTGCTCGCGAGATCAAAAAATATATGATCGATATGAATCTGGTATTTTTCCTGCTGCGAGAGGGTGATTTTGATGTTTATGCTTTTGATGATGCAACGAACCAGGGTAATGAAGAACGAAAGATCGAACAGTATTTTAATTCAGAACTAGTCGAAGCTGTAACGAGAGCTAATAAATATTGCGATCTCGATGAACTTCTGAAGATGGGGGTACAAGCGAGCCCAGCTGTCTTAAAGAACCTCTGGGCGGTAACTATTCCATTAGCTGATGTAGGCTCATCGTCGGGCTGTATCCTTTTATATCAGGATGTGAATCACCGGATAAACGAAAGCCAGATACAGATGCTGTCCGCAATCAAATGCGGCCTGTCACGGGCTATTCGAGCGTGCAGATATGCCCACAAAGCCTGATTATTTAACGATTTATCTTGAATTTTCTCCGAACATTAGGCCAATTTTCTTGCAAAGGGGAGCTAATTTGCTATATTTGTGGCTTACGGTGCAGGGCAGGTAGCTCAGTTGGTAGAGCAACGGACTGAAAATCCGTGTGTCGGCGGTTCAAGTCCGCCCCTGCCCATTCGATAAATCACTATTAAGTAACTAGTTACAGCTACTTGCCTTTTCTTGTTGGAACCCTAAATTAGCACGCGTCCCAAAACGTCCCAATTTTTTGCACAAACCTTGGACAGTTGCAGCCCTTGCTCGGTGGATTAAATCATCAGCCACGGCAAGGTAGAATTTGTGAGTTGTAGCAAAACTTGAATGCCCTGCAAGTGTCATTACGTCATACTCGCTCATGCCATTGGCAAACCACATGCTAATGGCTGTCCGGCGGATATCATGGAAAGTTCCTGATTTAACACCAGCTTTTCTGAGTATTTTGTCAAAATCCCTTTTGAAGTTATTTACTACCTTGAGCCGGGAATCAGAAAGAGTCCATTTGCCCTTTGGCCTAAGTACATCCTGAATGTAATCATATCTTGCTGTAGGAACAAAAACATAAGGATATCCTTCTGGTTGCTGGGCCTGATGATCAACGAGCATTTGAACGATTTCCTCTGTCAATGGGAGTGTTCTTTGGTCAGAATCCTTAATAAACCATTTCCAAGTATCTTTCGTATTTTCCTTGGCATTAACTTCGATAGTCTGAGCGTCAAAGTCTATATCTGCCCAAGTACAGTTTAGAAGTTCTGCCCGTCTCATAGCTGTAGCCAATGCGACTGTAATCAATAAATCCCATTTTACAGATTTCTCAGAATCGCAATTAAAAGTGAATTCCTGAACAGCCTTCTCTATCCTTTGACACTGAGCATCAGAATAAATATTGATTTTCTTCTTAGGTGCTTTCGGCATCGAGATGAACTGTAATGGATTTTCATCCAACTGCTTACGATTGACTGCCAGTGTAAACAGTCTTTTTATATGACGGAGTTTCTTGGCTATGGTTGCTTTGCTGTTGCCACGGTCAAGACACGCCTGAATATACAATTCACCATGTGCCAGTATGACACTGCAAAAATCAATATTTCCGATTATCCCAATAAAATCTTTCATAGCTGACTTGGCTTCACGCCTTGTACTTTCTCTTATTTGGTCACCAGTTCTTTTTAAGCTATCTTCCATAAAATCCCTGAGCCTTATTGAATTCGGTGCAACGTAGCCCATTTGGAGTTCTTTTTCTTTTTGAGAACGCTGCCTTTCAGCTTTCTGTCGGTTTTTATGGCCAAGGCTTTCACATCTTTGTTTTCCAACTTCATCTTTATATCGCAAGGCATATGTAAATGTTTGGCCGCTACGTCGCGATCTCTTGCTGAGCTTTACCAGTTGTTTCATATAACCTCCTTTCTGGTGCTGGTCCAGCTCACACGATACAAACTGGATTTTACTCTACCTTGAATCAAAGCGCAAGTCTTATTTCCCAACATTAGTTTCTTTCTCCATCCACTCCATAACCGCTTTTTTGGGAAATAAAGTTTTTCTGCAAATATGAACTCTGGGCAAGCCCCGAAATTTCTTTAAATGCTCAACTACATTTCGATAGTTCTTCGAATTGCTAACCTTGGGAATTCTTAAGAACTCTATTAGTTCATCTTCAGTCAGCAGGTCAGGATAAGAATTGTTCGCAGGTAAATTTATCATTTAAAAAACACCACAAATTAAAATCCTAAAGAAGCACATAAAGACAACAATCAAAATAAGCAAGGTTCGTTCTGGATATGTTCTTCCTGTAACTCTAACTGATATTTTTTGGGCCATGTTTGTAAGCTGTATGATTAATGGTTCAATTGCGTTTACTATAGGTTCGAGCCATTTCATCCTCCAACGGCAGTAAATAGCTTTAATAAGTACCATTGCCATCAAAATATCCATTGCTACGAATGTCAGATGTGTAATTCCAATTAAAATATTCGTGATTAATCCCATAGTAAAATCTCCTTTCATGCACTTGATTCAGCTGTTTCAAATTCTGCGTTGTTTTTTAAATCTGAAAGATCTTTTAAGGCGTTTTCAATATCTTCATCTCCAGAGCCTAGATAACCTTGGACTCCACAAACAGGACACTCTTCGTTTGGAGAGATTGAAGCAGTTAGTAGATTTGTTTTTTGGCGATTGTAGTGCAGAAACTCAGTACCCTTGAAGTTATCATCAAAGAGAAGTTTTAATAATTGAGAGATTGCCAAATGACTTGTGACTCCATTTAGGTGTAAGACAGAGGGAGTTGGAGTTTCATTACTGCCTCTTACATAACCAGCTTTTTCATAACTTGTCTCAGTTTCTTTGCTCATTGACTCCATGGCAGCTTGGCAAGGGTCAATTGTCCCAGAGCAGACAAAACACCCAGTCTGACCAGGTATGAAAACTTGAACTTGACCAACAGCTTCATAAATTGAATCTTGGGGGATGATCTCTGTTCCAATATCAAGAAGCGGGATTGAATATCTTGCGGCAATGCTATTAAGCATTTGTCTTGCACCATCATTATCTACAGCACCGATGATAATGTTAGCTTCTTTAGCGATGTTAAGGATTTCATTTTCTTCAATACTTTTTTGATAGCAACAAACATTAAGATGAGGTGTTCTATTATTAGCATGAATCTGAGCAATATCTGCCTTAGAACAGCCTACTTCTTCTGGATATGCATATGGAATTCGTGGAAGGTTTGATTTTTCTAAAATGTCAGGGTCACAGGCCTTAATCCAGCCTTTTTTACTACCAAATCCTAAAGATAAAAGGCTATCGAAAATTAGTGAGCCATTTCCACCAAGACCACAAAGCAGAACTTTAAGGTTTTCAAGAAGTCCTTGATCCCAGCCTGGAATTATTAAATGTCTGGCATATTGCTCATTTATTTTCTGTTTTCTACTTTGCTTATTGTTTACGAGTATTGTAGTTGGGGTTCCAAGTATTTCTATACGATTTACAGACTCAAACTTTCTTTTCTTTCTGTTCCATATCTGAGCTTCGAAGTTGTCAAAGCCTTCTCCAAACACAATCATCCCCATTGTTGTTGATTCGGGGAAGTTTTCAGAAATATATTTTGCATTTTTAGTTCCGTGATGGTTATCAATGCCGCTAAATCCAGCATTCTGACTAAAAGGATGAGTGTGTGAATCTATAATAGTCAATCCTTGGCCATAAGCTAAACTATATGCAACTGATTGGTATTTCTGATCAGGTTCTATTGAAACAGGTGATTGATTTTTAAGTTCGTTATCATCAGGCAAAATTAATTGTTTGCAGATATAAATGTCATTGTCATGGCCTTTAGCTTTAGAAAATAAACCGTATAAAAAGCTTTCATCTTTACCTGATTTGGATAGATGTTTCTTTTTAATTTCAAAATCTGGCCTACTAAACCTAATAATAGTATCTTTTTTCATTGTGATTCTCCTATCTTGGATCAGTTAAGTGTGCTCTTAGCAATTCAAAAAAGGTTATCAGATTGTCTTTACACGGATTCCAGTCTATACTTTCATAGCACCACCAAGCCCATCCACGTGGACCTGAATAAGAGTGAAAGTCTTTTGGTTTCCTACCTCTGAACCGAAGACTATCGGGCACAAAAACTTCAGCATCTCCAATACCAGGTGGTTCTTCAGGGTATTGGTCAGGAAGATTCAGCAGAATTGAAATAGTGTCATAATTATAACCGGGAGGCAGGTTAAAGTTGCCAACAGTAATTGAAGTGCAATCATCATCAAGAGCTACCGGGTATATGTATGACAATTCTCGAATGTCTTTTTTCAACCTGTAGATGTTCATTTTACCACCCCCTTATTGCCCTTGGAGCATCCATAAATCTATCATATGGACTTAATTTAATATCCCCTCTATTGGGAACAATAACATTTTCCCCAGAAGGTCTTTGCAATATTAGTGTTCGATCATTTGGTAGATTAGCTGCTCTTCTGACATCAACAGCCTCAGCATTCCCATTTGAATCGGTTGGAACTTCTACTTCTCTACCACCTGCAAATACTCTCATGATAAATCTCCTTAAAAAGATTGATTAAAATTATTTGTTAATCGCCCTATAGACGATGACCACGGTTAAAATGATCGTAAGAAAAGCAATTGCTGCTTGTGCTCCTTTTGGAAAATCTTTCATAAATTCAAGGCTTTCAGAAAACCAGTTGAAGATCTGCCTAAATACTCTCAGAACATCTTTTATGTGTATAAGAACGATGAGCCCAACTATAAATAAAGCTAGCTTTTTCAAACTTAATTTGGGACCATTATCTTCCATACTTATTCTCCAATTGCTTTGTCCATTTGCTAAAGTGTATGAATTCGAATTTGTTGGTCAGTTTTGGTGGTAACGATGTTAGTTTATTAAAGTATGATTTAACTGCTGTTGCAGTTGCTGCATCTTTGCATAACCATATTATTTCTTGATAAGCAGAATCCTGAAGTTTAGCCGCATTTGCCATAAGATTTGAAGTTGATAATGTAAGTTCTATTGCAGTTATGTTGCCTGATTTATCAGTGATGGTTATATCGATTGTTTGACCTTTTGTTCCGATTGGCGTTTCTACATTTACACGAGAATTGGTGAGTTTTTTAAGAATATCTTCGGCCAACCTTACATAAAACGCATGTTCAATGCTGGTAGCCCTCTTATATGGATTTGCAATGCTAAATTTGTCATAAGCTTTTTGTGTTGCGATCAGATAAAGGCTTTTTCCGCATCGTGACTGAATAAGAAAACCGTTTTGCACTGCATTTTTTTTGGCAGAGTCATATTCCCTAATTGAATCCAATCTTTCAGCATGTTCTCTGACTTTTTGATATGGATAGTGCACACAATCAAGAACAAGCTTATCGACAGAACTTTTGATGTATGATGGTTTTTGTTTTTCTGTGGGGTTTGTTTCATTTTGTGGGATTTTTGCTAATGAATGCCATGGAACAATCGTACTTGAATAATCTTCGTTTTGTGGACTCTGCAGTTGTAAGTCTTCAACAAATGGAATCCAGCCATGTACAGGGCGAGCCCATTTTGATCCAGAAATAAAAACCAATGTTTCACGAGTTTGAAATCTTAAGATGGCATTTTTTTGCTCAGGCGTTAAAGACATAAAATTTTGGATAATGCGGAGGTTTTCTTCGCCATTGACATTTCCGGCTACAATCATGCTTCTGCTAAGGAATAAAACTGCTGGATCGATTTGTGCAGGGAGTTGTGTTGCAAAGATGGCGCATATTCCAGCAGAGCGAAGAACTGCTAATATGTGGCCAAGGGATGAAGTTCTTCTTCTGGCGTCATATTGATGCTCAATACCAATAAACCGAGTGGCATCATCAACTACAATGATTTGCTTAATTTCTTTGGATTCGGGAAGGTTTTTGGCTTGTTGATAAAGCCAGTAAAGCAGGTAAGTAATGAGTGCTTTGCACTGTATTTCACTTGTAAGACTTCGAGCATTAATCACTGTATTTTCTCTAAAGAGCCATTCGAGTGACAATCCCTTTCTACAACTAAAGAGATTCTGTTTTCCGATGATGAGTGACAATGCTGTCTTGGCCGCATCATGATAACCAACTTGCCGGAAGTTGTTGGGTTTAATAGTAAGTAATGCTTCGTAAATATCTCTGAGACATAATGCTGTTTCCTTACTTGTTTGTTTGCAATATTGCTGAATCTGGGAGATCGCTATGTCAGCAGCTTGGTTTAAAAAATCTAGCCCATAAATAAGTGAACAGATGTTTGCTAAGATAGGGATAAATTCATAGATAAAATTGTTTTGGTTGGCGTTTGGTGGTGACGTTAAATCAAGAGACGTTTTGTTTAAATCAAGATGTCTAAAATTCCTTCGATTTCCGAACCCATTTTTAGGATCGATAAGAGTTATTTTTATCGCTGGATTTATTTTCTTGAACTCATTACACAAATGAATAATAAAACGGCTTTTACCTGAACCTTGAGGGCCAACCACCACCACACCTGTCAGAAGTTTATTCAGGTCAATTTTAAATGAAATTCTGTTTATCTGGTCTATCAAATATAAGTTGCCTTGGCTCAATAATTCTTCTGGGCCATATGGTCTGAAAGGATCAGGTTTTCGAAGACATTCAGTTTGGTAAGATTCTAAAATAAGTTCTAAACGATTAATGACTGACTCAAACACTTTTTCACTAAAAGCAGAGTTTGCAGTCTTAAGTAGGTGCTTTACTTCAGGATTGAAAATAAGCTGTGCATCTCGCAACCTAGCTTCAATAGCTGTAAGCTTTTTTGCCTGTAATTCAAATTGTGAAATTGGGATACGCATAACCCTTCCTATCTTTCCTCGATAAACGGCGACAATAAAAAACCGATGATTTTCTGTTTTAGCAATTGTTTTTTGAGATGTTTTTGGCAGGCAACACAGAGTTGCTGGACTATATCATTAGGCATTTGAATTGGCCTACAATGTACAGAGCAAGTGTTTGTTCCGCATATATCACACTGTGAATCTGATTGGGTATCATATAAAGCCCTGCTCTGTGCTTCCTGAAAACTTAACAAACCTTTGTCAAATGCTTCTTTAGCTTCAAGTTGACAGAAAGGACAAATACCTGCAATATCTTCGACTTTATTGACAATCCTGCCAGTTCCTATGATATGACTCTGACTTTGGGATAAATCCTTCGCTTGTCCTTGGTTGTCAACCTGAATAAATTTACGTTTTCCAAATCCAATGCCAGTTCCGGCAATTGTATGAATACTGGTTTCTTCTTCTGTGTACGAAGTGTCATTTGGAATCGGATTCTGGGATGAATCCGCTTGGTGTGATGGCGGTGATGGAACATACGGTAGATGTGCCGGATGGGTTTTTATGTTAATCAGATTTTTAAAGAAGTTTTTGAAGTTCATGTTTTTTTGCTTTTTTGTGTCAGGATTTACCTGGCAGATAGATATCTATTTGTAGTGTACTGACTTTTATGGATCTATTACTGTATGGATGATATATTTCTTTTTCATCATTCATCATCCCAGATAACATTGCATTTTCATAACCAGGAATAGCAGCAACCACATCTAGGAAGAAAATGCCGTTCTTATCCCACCATCCTCCAATTAATCCTCCGTTGAGATATATTGCTGATAGGTTTACGCATAGCCATTCGATTAACTCATTAAGTTTGGGGTCAGATTTAAAACTTTTACTATGCTTTTGCTGGCCTACAAGGTAAATTTTAGAAGAGAAATTGGTTTTGAGCTTTAGATTTATGATATTGAACGTAAAGCCAGATGGGTGTTTTTTTATAGCGGCTTTGAAACGCTTCGCAGTATTTTGAAGAAACAATTCAGTGGTGATCTTTAAGAGTTTCTTCTTTTTGCCATCCCCTTGTTCGATACTATTCATAATTATGCTCTCAACAGTTTTTGTTTATGATCTATCTTTGCCAAAGATATTTTGGTCTTTCACTATTAAAAGCGATTTACGTGTTTTTACGCTTTTTTACGTATCTCATTTTTTGATAATGTTGTTCCATTTTGTTTTGGGCTCTATAGAATGTACCGCTTGCGGTGCTGGTCTCAATGCCAAGCACCCGACCAATTTCCTTGAATCTAAGTCCTTCTTCAATTCTAAGCGTGACTACTCGCCATTCTGTCTTTGAGAACAGATGGATACAATTTTTATAGAGTGCGAAGATGTCATCTGATCTGACCCGGTCTATCTCTTTCAAGTAACCTGAGTCATATTTTCGCAAGATTTCACCGTTTTCATCTGAATCATTGGCATTACTGATCGCTTCTATTAAATTGCCATATGTGCATTGTAGGTTTTTGGAGCCCTTGTGCTCCGGAACTAGTTTGTTTTTTAACAACTCACAAGGTTCTTTACAGGTTTCAGCTTGTTTGCAGTTTTGGCAGGGGCTGTCCTCTGGATTGTTCTCGTCTAAAAGTTTTTGACTGGCTTTAACGAAAGTCATAACTACAGGGAGTGTCTGGCGAATCAGAACTTTTAACTCTGAGCCTGAACATGTGTCAATATTCAGATTTTTCAATTCGTCAAGCAACCTCTGCTCCATTAAGCTGTTTATCTTTAAACTTATCTATCAAGATAATCGGTGAGACTTGTAAAAATTAAAAGCAGAAAGGATGTATGGTGTCGTGTATCTTCGTTTTAATGTTAAATCACTATAAAATATGTAGTTACATGCATGCAATCACAAAGATAACACAAAGATTAAAGGTGATATTTTAAACAGTTTTTTGTGTTTGAAGATTGTTCCAATATTTTCTGTGTGAATCAAATATACCTTTTTCAAATTGTCGTATTTCCTCTTTAGAGAATTCTTCAGTGTGCCAAATATTATCGTACACAATGGAAGTTTCGTAGGGCACTTTGTATGAAAAAGAGATATGTGAACAATGGCTATTCTGGGGATGGCAGTCTTTCTCTTTAAGATATTCCATGTGATTGTTGATAAGGTCATCTGTGAAGTGCTGCATCTCTCCTCTACCTCTGAACATCCTCGGACAATGTATTTTCTTGTGTCGTATAACAGGCCCTTCCGCTACATATGTCCAGTTTAAACCATCCTCTTTCAGCTTAAATATTTTGTATAAATTACTGACCTTTTCTTCTATCATCTTAATAAACAGTGAAAATAGGTGTATTTAAACGTTTCGGTTTTGTTACAACTAAAGGGTGATGAAAAGTAATAATTGACAAAGTATCTATTATTTTTAAAATATTGATTCCTGGTTTTAGATATTCTTTCGATGGAGAAGAGACATAGATGTCAGTTCATAATTACATTCGGCCTTCAAAGAACGACCATAAAACTATCGCGGTGTATTTAGAGACTGAATTTTTCAGCTATCTTGATAATTTAAATACTAATGAGTTTGACAGTGACGATGAAAAAGAATTCATAAAAAGACTTATTAAGATAATTTCAAAATCTTTTGGCAGGTCACAGGAGGCAATAAGTACTAAACTTGACAAAGGGGATCATGCAGTTATTTCACACGGAACTAAACGGATTAACAGATTTTTGAAGGATTTCTGTAGCAAGAAAATATCACCGCCTATTCAACTATTTTTTTATCACATAAACTCTATAGGGGAGAAGAAACGGCCTCAATGCCACTTAGCCTGCTCTGAGGGAAAAATCATTCCAACCGTTAAGGGCTCAGAACGAATATATTCTTATAATATAAGTTCTTTTGAATATGCAAAAATAAGCTGCGAGCAAAATACAGCCGAAACAGATAAAGATTTTAAATCTTCTGAATATAGTGCTGCTAAAAATATTAAAGATGCTACTAATAATGTATTGGCTCTATTAAAAAACCAGCAGGTTGCTGAAGCAAAAAAAATATTGAGTAGATTAGACCCACTTGATCCTAAAGTTATTTTTTATAAGCAATTGGCAAAGTTGATTTACAAACCAATTAGAAAATTTAGCAATAATGAGGCAAAAAAAATATGCAAGAATCTCGAAGTTTTACTTAAAACTAAAGTGGGTTTTCTTGCTACTATTCTCTTATATGATATTTATGAAAAGTACAACCGAAGGCTGGGGCGTAAATTTGATATAGATTTACCAGATAAGCCCTCTGTCGATGAAGTTAAACATTTACCAGAATATGATCTCGTAAATTTAATAATTACTTACAGATAAAATTATTAACTAGGAATACTTATATGAATCCGAAACTTTCAAGCAATGATAATGAGCAAAATCTCAGAATAATCAGATTTTTTTGTGGAAAGTTGGTTCAAGAAGATCTTGTTCACGAAATCAATGATGAAAAAGAAAAAATAATGTCTAACATTAGCCAAAATATTCTAGACATAGAAGATGGATTCAAAAAGCGAGCAGATGATATTGGGGAAGCATATGCCAGTCGTACTTTAAATATTAAGAGATATATGGCTTTTTTCGGATTTATTACGTGTATTGGCTTGGGCTTTTTTATTTACACAACAAACAAAGATGAATTTACCAGTATCATGATTGGATTGCTTACAACTTCAATAATAGCAGAACTCTTTCTTTTTGCGAGGCTCAAGCAAGAAAAATCTAAGATGAAAGATGAAATCCGTTTAGCCAAAAATAAAGTACAGGATAAGATATATAATTTAAAAGATGAGCGAGAAAGAGAATTACATGAACTTTTAAAGATAATCAACAACTTAATATATGCTTGGGAAAATGCAAGAGCTACTAAGGAAGAAGTTTTTAAATATATTAATAATTTAATCGCAGGCGAATTGGGGCATAAAATCGGCGAGTTCTTAGACATTCAAGAGGCTGAAATACAAGACATACAATGTGCAGAGGTATGGACTCCGACTTTTATGCAATGTGATCAACTTCCTCATCCTGTTGAAATGGATTTCGAACAGTCTAAGAAGGATATTTATTCGCTAAGATATGAAATCATAAAACCATTAAAAGATATATTTCCCAAAAATTTATCATGGGATTCGTTTAGCTATAGAATCTTAAAAAAATTAAATTTAGCGGATAGCAACGACTTAAAACTTTCGGCATATAATGCTGTACATTATTACAGTAAAGAAAAAGCATATTTAGCAGGAAGTTATTTTTATCAGAAAATATTATGTACAGAGGATTTTGTATCTCAGTTTAGATGTTACGTTAATGTAATGTGTAACAGAGTAGCTTTTACGCAGGCAATTCAAATTCATTATGCTGATATTTCTGCAATAGGTATAGAAGCCTCATGTATCTCAGAAGTGTTATATGATTCTGCCGCAATTGATAAACATGTGCAAACTCTTTCACTGGAGCTAAGAAGCGGATCAACTTATAAAATGTCAGGTGATGCAGGGAGTAGTATTGGGAAATATGAGGACAATTTCACCTTTTATTCTGATTTAAAAAGTAAAGCAAATGAGACTTTCGAAACTCAGATAAAAAATGTACGTGCTTTTATTTTAGAAAACAAGGGGCGAAAAGAAGCAGAAATGAGTTAGGGAACTTTTAAGAATGTATATAGACAACCAGGGATTAAGTAGATACACAACAAATATTTTTTGCTTGCGAATAGCTATGTCGTATTATATGATCATTTTTAATTGTTGATTCATTTAGGGCTTAATGTCCCATTTAATAATTCGGTTTATACTAGGAAATTTATGGGAGTTTTTGCGCCAGAGAACGATAAGGCTCTTAGGGAGGGTATAAGGGGATTTTATTCCCAGTTGTTATCTGAATTGCCAATCAGGGAGCCTGTAATTATTAGATTGCCAATTAATGATTGGATTAGTGCAAATGCTTTGAATATGTTATTGACTTTTATTGAGGCATTATTCCTTCGTGATCAAGATGTTCGTGTGTTTGTTGAAATCATCGATAATGAATACGTCCAAGAATCACTTACTAAGCAAGGTATTGATTCTGAATTTTCAAAGAACTTAACAAATAAATTGATCTTCTATGAAGCAATGGAGCTTATAAAACTACTAAGGGAGCGGCATGTAGTAGTAATTCCATCAAAAGAAAAACTTGCCGAAATAAAAAACAAACTCGGTGCTTATAAAAAGTCTCGTGTACACCTTTATTCCAGTCGAATGTTATGCTTGAGTCCTTTAATTGAATCGGAGCAAGAACATTACGGATTAACTACTCGTGTTAAGACACTTACAAAAATTCTACGAACAAATCTTTATAACCGTCACGGAAAAGATGATGTGGAAAAAGCTAGCGAATTAATTATGTATGAGCAAGTCAAAAATATTTATCAACATGGTGGGCTCCCCGATTCATATATTTCTCGAGCCCGTGGATTTGCTTGTGCTCAAATAAACCAAATTCCTATTATTACCTCGAAAAAATATTCCCAGTGGATTGTTGAATCAGCTCTTAAGCAAGTTAAAAAACCAATTCAAGGTAAAAAATGGAAGTGGCTCAGCATCACTGTTAATGACTTCGGAATTGGTCTTAGTAATAAAATCTCATCCTTTATCAAAAAGAAAATCGTGCCTGGAGACACTGTTAAATTTGGTAATTATTGTTTGTCGACGAAAAATGCAGATGATCATGAAATGTTAATCAAAGTCGCAGTTATGACCAGCTTTACCACACATATGCATTACTCAGCAAATGATACAATGTGGAATGCTGGAGACTACTCGTGTATGTTAGCTGAACGGGGCAAAGGACTAGTTTACTGCATGGGATTTATTGCTGGCAAATGTGGAAGAATGCGGCTTCGCTCAGGGAACGTTGAAGTTGATTTCTTTGCCAATCCAGATAATCTGTTGGCGCCTAATATATGGGAAGATCCAAATAAGGTAGTTGAGTATCTTGAGCACGGATCAGCCTTTGATATTGTACCTAATCCCTTGCATGTAGAACAATCGAGATTCCCTGGAACTCAACTTTTAATTGAAATCCCTGTTGAAGTATGGTGATATTTGTATAGTAAGGATCCTAATTGTAATGAATAGACCCGCTTGGAAATACTGTGCATGTTTTGAGCCAAGGAATATTTCTTTCGGTGAGGATAAAATCATCGAATCTGAGGTCATAAGTCATATTGTTGGTTTTTTAAACTCTTTAGCAAAACAAAATAGGCGGGGTAGTAATTCCAAAACAAAAGATATTTCCGATTATGGTTTTAGGGAGTCAGAATGTCTCGCTGCAATTAACATTGCAGGAATAAGAGATGTTCAGGCAACATATTTAGATAATCTAATACGAGTTATAGAATTATATCCATTTATGTTAATTAATTCTTCGATAGATATTGAGTCGTTAAAAAATCGTGAACTCCACAAATATCTCTTAGCTAAAAATTATATTCTTCCAGTCTTAGGTTATATACCAACTGATGATCCATTTGTAACTCGAGTATATGATCAAGATTTCTATGGATTAATAAGTGGAGAGGAATTGTCATTGAGTGTTAAGAGCTCACATTGGTTTGAAAATTTCCTCAGATTTGAAGATATGCAACATCGCTATCAAGGTATCGAGCGAGAGAATGAGAAACTCTTATATACACCCAAAATATACTGGTTGGGTGTCGATGATAATGCTTTGCAAGAAGCTCTTACTTTCCTTTACAATAATAGTATTAATAAGTTCACATCAGAAGAAATAATTCAACAATTTAGCGTTGATAAGGATTTATTTGAGGCGTATGTAAAAAATTCCATGCTTTTTGCAAAAGGGAATAAAAAGGGGGAAAAGCGTTGGAGATTACATAGAAGGCTTATTTTCCCAAGTTTGATGCAAGACATGGTAAACCGCTACGAGACAGCTCTTCTTGAGTGTGGAGCGATTGACACAACATATCATGGGGATATAAGTTCCAAAAATACTTACGAATATCATAGAATTGGTATGCTCTTTGATAACCCAGGGAAAGCTTCTTATGCTTTAAGCTTGCTTGCATATGTGAGACA
>JANQHJ010000006.1 GCA_028282745.1 Sedimentisphaerales bacterium
TCATCAACGCCCTGACAGATTTCACACATCCCTGCCAAGCTATGGCTGATGTACTGACAATACAGGAACACCTCGGTAAACTTGAAGGCGTTACTATTACTTACGTAGGCGACGGCAATAACGTCGCGCGTTCGCTCGCCTTCGTCGCTGCCAAGCTTGGCATGAAACTCATAATCGCTTCACCAGCCGGCTACGAACTTGACACCGAGTCTGTAAATAAAGCTAACAATATTGCCGCCGACACTGTCAGCCAGACCAACGATCCCGTTGCTGCGGTCAAAGATGCCGATGTTATTTATACAGACACCTGGACAAGCATGGGCCAGGAAGAAGAAAAGGCAAAACGCATTAAAGACTTCGAAGGTTTCGGCCTAACAGGAGAGCTTTTAAGCAACGCCCCCGACGCTAAGATTCTGCATTGTCTGCCTGCTTACCGGGGCTATGAAATTACTGATGAGGTCGCCGAATCGGACAACTCGATTATTTTTGATCAAGCGGAGAACCGCCTGCACTTCCAGCGGGCATTGCTCAAAAAACTCATGAGTTAAAATTTACTGTCTTTGTTTGACTTTTAAGCCCAAATCAAGCATAATAGTGTTTCGTAAACCGGTACTCTGTTCAGGCTCCACGGAAGGTCATATATGACACACCATAAGGTAATAATTGGCGACTCAAGATGTATGACGGAAACATTGGATAAGTCTGTCCATCTTATAATAACCTCTCCTCCATATTGGCAGCTAAAGGATTATGGCAATGGTTCTCAGATAGGATTTGATCACAGCTACGAAGATTATATAAACAACCTTAACTTAGTTTGGAATGAATGCCACAGGGTCTTGCATGATGGTTGCAGGCTGTGTATTAATATTGGAGACCAGTTTGCCCGGTCGGTCTATTATGGGCGATATAAAGTGATTCCTATACGAACAGAAATTATAAAATTTTGTGAAACAATAGGCTTTGACTATATGGGTGCTATAATCTGGCAGAAAGTTACTACTTGTAATACTACCGGTGGCGCTACAATCATGGGCTCTTTTCCACATCCTCGTAACGGCATTATAAAAATTGACTATGAGTTTATTTTGATCTTTAAAAAGCACGGTAAAGCTCCGAAAGTTAGTAAAGAAATCAAGGAAAAATCTAAAATGACAACAGAGCAGTGGAATCAATTCTTTACTGGGCACTGGAACATCCCGGGCGAAAAACAGGGCAAACATTTAGCAATGTTCCCAGAGGAAGTGCCAGGCCGACTTATAAGAATGTTTAGTTTTGTTGGCGAAACAGTCCTTGATCCATTTCTTGGGAGTGGAACAACTTCTTTAGCAGCAAAAAATCTGGGCCGAAACTCGGTTGGTTACGAAGCAAATCCGGATTTCCGTGAAGTAATTGAGGATAAGCTTGGGATTCACCAGAAAAATATGTTCGATAAATCAGATGTTAATGTTATCAAACAGCCGTTTGGTCCCATTGACCATACAGAAGCAATTGAAGAGCAACCATATTTATTTAAAGATCCTGTGGAATTTGATAAAAAAGTTGACCCGAGAAAGCTGCAGTTCGGTTCTAAAATCAACCATAGCAGTAAAAAGCGAAAGAGTTATTATCCTATTAAGAGTATTATTTCACCCTCAAAGATGGTTCTCGGAGATGGATTAAGCGTGAAGCTGCTGGGTATTAAGGAAAAAAAAGAAACACAAAATAAGGCTGTAGAATTTTTGAAAGATAAAACTAAGGGCCAGCGTGTTTTTATGAAATTTGATTCGTTAAAACACGATCGTAGCAATAATTTATTGTGCTATCTTTATTTACAAAATAAAACTTTCGTAAATGCTCACCTAATAAAAAGCGGACTTGTAGATGTCGATACATCAATAGATTACAAATTTAAGGATAAATTTCTCGCAACGGCAGGGAGTAATTAATGGCTAAAGAATGGATTAAAGGGCGAGAAGGCAGAAATCTGAAGTTTAAGCGGGAAACTCTCTTAAATTATAGCATGAACCGATGGTGTCTCAACAGAGTTTATAGCATAGGCTCAACTTCAGAATTAATAAGGACATGTTCCCCTAAATCTTTTGAGGAGTGGGAAAAATACTATTTTGAAAATGCTGTTCAGAAAAAACGGAATGGAATAAAAGTAACGAAAGAATACATCACAGAACTTGGGCGTAAAATGTATATAAAGCTGTCTGAGGTTATCCAAAATGAATTAGAATCTATTCAGGAAGAGGAATGTATTGACTATGCCTATAATCTTGTCTTGAACCGAACGTATGAAGGATACAGGAGGGAAATTAACACTGTATACGGGCAATTAGAATCGATACTCGATATAAAAATACAACCAGCTCCTGATAAATGGGATAGGCAGTATTGTGTGGATTTTTTTATTCAAGTAAAAGATAGCTGTATCGGGATTCAAATAAAATCAGTTTCTGGTTCGGCTCTTGATCATTATCAATGGGAAAAGATGCACGAGCTTAATCATAAAAAGTTCAAGGTAAAATTTGGTGGAAGTGTTTTTTTCGTATATTCTAAAAAAAGCGGGAAAAAGGGCAAAATAGAAAACCCTGAAATTATAGATGAGATACAGGAAGAAATCCGCAGAATCAATAGTTGAACTCGGATCAGATTTGCAGGAGGAAGAAAATGTCGCAATGGTCTTTGCCTGTTGATAACAGCTGGGTAATGAGAAATATCCGCAACCGACTTTTCTTAGCTATTGGTCTGTACCTTCTTGTGCTCGGCGGTATCGTTCTGACCATCCGCGCTTACGCCCCATTCGACCATCGCACATGGTTTGCTGTTTCGGTTGTCGCGTTATTTTCCCTACTTATCATAAAGGCCCGCCTGGCCCTTTCAGAATTCAATATCAAAAAGACCTGGGACATAATAATAGTAAAAGGCATGCTGGTCTGCGGTTTTGGTAAAAAAGTCCTTACAATGGAGTTCAGTGAAGCCGCCCCTTTGACCGTTTCACAGGACAGTGAAAAAAAATACTGGCTTCTCACGGCAAAAAGTGATAACAAAGCTGCAAAGTTGCCGGTCAGTGCTTACCCTGACTTCGCCGAGTTCATCGACGCGGTTTCAGGAAAGATCGGCCATGGATATATTGAATTAGAATTTTTGGCTTAATCAAAAATAATCCGTGACAATCCGCGTAATCCGTGGTTTCATTCTTTTATGAAGATTTTGATCGCAACAACCAACCCGGGAAAGATGGCCGAGCTTTCTTCAATGCTCGATCTGGATATAGACTGGTGCAGCCTTTCTGATTTCCCTAATACAACTGAGGTCGAAGAGGATGGCCAAACCTTCACCGAAAACGCCCGCAAAAAAGCTTTAGGCTACGCAAAACAAACCGGCCTCTGGGCTATTGCCGACGACTCCGGCCTGGTAATAGATGCCCTCGACGGCGCACCCGGTGTTCATAGCGCACGTTTCTGTGGTGCTAAAGATAAAAACCGCACACTGATCGACCACAGAAACATCGCCAAGGTCCTGGATTTAATGAAGAACACCCCTGCCGAAGAAAGAACCGCTCGATTTGTCTGCTGTCTGTGCTTAGCCAGCCCGGATGAAGTTTTGTTCGAAACTAAAGGTACGGTTGAAGGCATGATCACTACCGAGGAGATCGGCCAAGGCGGCTTCGGCTACGATCCTATCTTCATGGTGAAAGATTTGGGACAAACCGCCGCGCAACTACCCCCCGATCAAAAGAACCAAGTCTCCCACCGCGGCAACGCTATAAAAAAACTAAAGCCACTATTAATAACACAACTTTTGAAAATTTAGCGGCCTTTAGTCTTTGGTCCGGAGTCTTGTATCTCGATTAATTTGCTTTTCCCTTGACTTTTCTGCTGACTGGCGGTATTTCTCCAATCCCTAAAGAAACCGGCGATTATCGCCGATTTGTGTATTGTGACTAGTAAATCGTGCCTCTTATGCGAGCGAAAGGGCCTATAATAACACAAATATGACGGTTAAAAGTTATAAAGAACTGGATGTTTGGCAGAAAGGTATAGAAATCGTAGATGAGATATATACTTTGACCTCTGTTTTTCCAAGGGACGAGCAATACGGTTTGACGGGACAGATGCGAAGATCAGCCGTTAGCATCCCCTCGAATATAGCGGAGGGTTTTTCGAGAGGCCATACACCAGAATATATGCAGTTTATAAGAATTGCTTTGGGCTCACTTGCGGAACTTGATACTCAATTTACGATAGCATGCAGACGTAACTATATAAACAGTGATTCTGCTGAGAAGCTTACTGATAAACTAGACCACGAAGCAAGAATGTTAATGAATCTTATTAAAAGTTTAAAGAACCGAGAGAATAAGTAATATGAACCTTGAATTTTGGGTGCTGATTTATAAATAGGGAACCACGAACCACTAATCACGAATTACGAGCGCTTAATGGCCGAAACAGTAAAGAAAAAAGCATTAGTTATAGTCGAATCGCCCGCAAAGGCCAAGACGATCAACAAATATCTGGGCCCAGCCTACGAGGTAAAGGCCTCGATGGGCCACGTCCGCGATCTGCCCAGCAAGGGCATCAACGTCGATATCGAGAACAATTTCGAGCCTACATACGACATTATGCCCGGCAAAAAACGCACGGTGACATCATTAAAATCCGCCGCTAAAAAATGTGACACTTTATATCTGGCGACTGACCTTGACCGTGAAGGAGAGGCCATTGCCTGGCACCTGGCGCAGATACTAAAGATACCCGAAGAGAATACTTACCGCGTAATTTTCAACGCGATTACAAAAACAGCCATCCAGCAGGCCTTTGCCGAACCCGGCAAACTTGATACCGATAAGGTCATGGCCCAGCAGGCAAGGCGTATCCTCGACAGGATAGTCGGCTACCAAATATCGCCGCTGCTCTGGAAGAAAGTTGCCAAGGGCTTAAGCGCCGGACGTGTCCAGTCCGTTGCCGTCAAAATAGTAGTAGAACGCGAACGCGAAATCCGAGTATTCGATCCGCAGGAATACTGGCTGATCCCTGCTGTATTCACTACCGATCTAAGCAACGATTATCAGCAGGCCTGGATCGATTTTATCAATACTAAAGACGATAAAGACAAGGGCCCGACGATCGCCCAGCAAAATATATGGCTCGCCGAACGCAGTGCCTTCAAAGCCGACCTTTACACGATAAAGGGCGAAAAGTTTCACGTTGATAATGAAACCAGAGCCAAAGAAATTTACGAAGCCCTTAACGGCGCCGATTATAAGGTGGCTAACCTTGAGAAAAAAGAATCCAAGTCTCGTCCGTCACCGCCATTTATTACCTCTACCCTTCAGCAGGCCGCCGCTAACCGGCTCGGCTTTACCGCCAAACGCACAATGCGGGTCGCCCAGCAGTTATACGAAGGTATCGAACTTGGCGATATGGGCTCGCTCGGTTTGATAACGTACATGAGAACCGATTCGACGCACCTTTCACCCGAAGCGGTGAACGAAGCTCGAGGATTCATTCAGAGACGTTTCGGTGACGAATATGTGCCCGAGAAACCGCAGTTTTATTCATCGAAGAAAAACGCTCAACAAGCCCACGAAGCGGTACGGCCTACCGATGTCGATATGACGCCTGAAGACATTAAATCTCTCGTCAGCGACGAGCAGTACAGGCTCTACGACCTTATATGGCGAAGATTCGTGGCCTGTCAGATGACACCTGCCCGTTGGGATGTTACAAATGTCACTGTCGCCGCTGATACAGCAGTTGGCGAATGTATATATAGAACGACCGGCCGAACACTCATCTTCGATGGTTTCACAAAGGTATGGTTCCGCTCTTCCGACCAGCAGCAGCTACCGGACTTGCAGGTTGCTCAGCCTTTAAACGCGATTAATGTAGATGCCCAACAGCATTTTACAAAGCCGCCTGCCAGATATAACGAAGCCTCTTTAGTCAAGGCCCTGGAAAAAGAAGGCATCGGCCGACCTTCGACTTATGCCTCTATCATCAGCACCATCCAGGATCGCGGCTATGTCCGTCAGGAACAAAGAAAATTCTTCGCCACAGATCTTGGCGAAGTGGTAACAGATAAGCTAAACGATTACTTCCCAAAGATAATGGATATATCGTTTACGAGGTATATGGAAGAACAGCTCGATAAAATCGAAGAACAGCATCTGGACTGGCTTGCTGTGCTTAACGAATTTTACGCTCCTTTTAAAGAGAATCTTGAAAAGGCCAGGGAAGAAATGAAACACGCCAAAGCCGAGACCATCCCCAGTGATCATACTTGTCCCGATTGCGGAGCCTCTATGTATTACCGCTTCGGTAAGAACGGAAAGTTCCTTAGCTGCTCGACTTATCCGGAATGTAAATTTGCCTGTCCGTGTGATGCCGAAGGCAATCCCGTTAAGGACCAGGTCACCGAGCATAAATGCCCCAACTGTGGTAAAGATATGATAATTAAACGTGGCCGATTCGGTGAGTTCCTTGGCTGTTCAGGCTATCCCGAATGCAAAACCATTCAGAATATGGATAAAGACGGCAACATACTCCCGCCAAAACCGCCGCCCGAACCATCAGGCGTTAAATGCTATAAATGTAAAGAAGGTGAACTCGTTATTCGCCAGAGCAAACGCGGCCCGTTTCTCGGTTGCGGCCGATTCCCTAAGTGCCGAACTATTATCAGTATGAAGCAACTCGACCACTTAAAAAAACTCCAGGCCGAGGGTAAATGGCCGCCAGCTACTTACGAAGAAGCAGACGAAATACTTGGCAGAAAGAAATCCGCTAAGAAAAAGACTGCTAAAAAGAAAACTAAAAAAGCCTCCAAGAAGAAAAGTTCTCAGCGGGCAGCGAGTAAAAAAGCTAAGAAAAAAACTGCTTAACTAATTGGCAAAAAGTGATTAACTATCATATGGTCCAAGGAACCGTATGCCATTAAAATGAATCATATGTGTTGGAGCATCAGCTACCCACACTTCCGTTTCCCAAGATACCTGCCCTAAATATTTTGTCATAGCTGAACGATTTGGAAATGCGGTTATGTAGACAAGTGAACCTTTCGCACCAATAAAAAGATTAGCTAACTCCTCTCTTCTTTTTCCATCTACAGGCCCGTGACTTGTTACTGCCTCAAGAAGGATAATCCAGTTTTTTTTCTTCATAATAAATGACAACATCTGGCATTTTCCCATGACAATCAATTGTTACACCAAGTTTTTGAAGGTTTATTTTGTCAAAGTATGCCCATTTGTCGCCGGTATCACCAACATAAATAACTTTTCCTCCAGGAGTAAAACGTGGAGCGAACTCTTGGATTATTGATCTTATAAGCTCATTATGTTTGCCCGGAGTTAATGAAACTTTTTTCTGTTTTGTTACTTTTACCGGGATCATTTTCATTTTGCGTTCTTTAGCATATCTCTTTTTAAGAGTATCAACAGTTTCTAAATATTTCTTTAAGTTGCTTTTCCATTTTTTTGTGCCATATGACTTTATAAGATCAAGCGCATTGAGTTCTATTTGGTAACACCACTTTGGACTGTTTATTGCTCGATTTGGGCTATCAGGATTTTCAACAACTAAAGCTCCGGCAATAAATTGGTGCATAGTTTGCCTCCTAAAAGTTTCACGACTGTTAGGTGCATAATTTTTACCATAATAAGTTTTACAGAAATCCATAATTGGAGTTATGCCAATCATGCGAGCTTTAGAATTGGCCCAGGAATTTTTAGGTTTGATATCAACTAATGCTAACAGAACAAGTGCTGAACAGTTGTTTTGCTGAGCACGTGGAAAACCGAGTGATTTAAGAATTTTTAATGCTTCTTCAATTTTCTTTTTAGCTTTGATAGGATTTGGTGATGTAATCTTTGCCATTTTGTGGACCTCTTTTTCGATTATATCGTCTAATACTTCTTGTTTCACATCTTCGTTTTTAAGTATTATTCCAAGTCGCTCTAATATTTTTCTATCTGGATAGCGAAGCATCCTTAAATCAGAAGCATTTACCTGAGTATGACCGTTAAATTGCCGGAAATATATATCAACTAAAGAAGAACTTAGAAATAAGTAAAGCCCTCTAGCCAAGGTTTCTGAAAGTCCTTTATTTTTACAATGAAAGACATTAAGATGATTTTCAAATGCTACGTAATCGCTAGAGATTTCATTGGGATCATAAAGTGCAGGATTTATTCTGTGGTACTCTTCTTTAGGTGAAAATCGTTTTACATTTACATAATAACCTTTAGGCAAAAGCAGGCCTTGTGTGTTTTGTGTAGAAATAAAGGCATTGAACTTACGGCAATTTGTTTTGGGCCATGAAACTAAACCTTCTTTGAAGTGTTCGGGATAAATAAGCGGTACAGTATTATTTTCTGGAAATTTTCTAAGATATTTTTTTAAACGAAAATCTACAATACGTCCTGTAGAAACCTCGATTCCTAGATCTTCAAGACTATTTTCGAACACTTCTATTCGATCTAACACGCATTGATCAAGTTCATCTTTTGCAATGTGTATAATTAAATCGGGATCATTTGGCTTTACTATTTGATCGTGACCTGTCCAACGTAAAGTTCTATGTTCAAAATCCTGGCCGACGCTACTTGAAATGCACACTTTTTGTTGTGGTTTGTTTTTTATGGCATGAAAAATAATGTTTTCCTGCAGAACCCCTTCTTCTCGGAATATTTCATCACGGGATTCAAATATATGGATGTGTTTGAACTGCATTTTTTCAAACATAAGTTTTCTAAATGTTTTAAAATAAGGTCCATTACAAAAGCTTCTTGGGGTAATAGCAACCAATTCTCCATTTGGTTGAAGGAGTTCTATTGCCATTAAAATAAAACCGGTATAAAGGTTACTCGTGTCCATGCCCAGTGAGCTTAAATGTTTTCTATATGTAGAATCATTACGAATTTTTTTATATGGCGGGTTTATTATTGCATGGGTAAATTTCTGCTGATTTGTTTTATCAAAAAGCTTCGTGTTTAAAGAGTTGGCGCTAACTGATATAAAATCTTCTTTGCGTATTTCATACGATAAGGCAATCTTCGAACAACCGGCATATATGCTGCAATCATTTAAGGTTGTATTTAATTGATTAAAAAGTGTTGAATCTGTTTCAAAGGCCTCTATGTGCATTTTATCCGGCCTTTTCTTTCTGTTGCAGAACTCTTCTACAAATGCGGTGCTTAAAGAACCGATGCCAGCTCCAGGATCGAGCAATGTTACAACACTATGCTCAATGTCCTCAAAAAATGAGGCCATAAATCGTGCTATAGTTGCAGGTGTCATAAATTGACCATTTTCACTCTTTCTGTTGCTATCTATATGTTTTGATGTAGCAATTCTACAAAAATCAACTTGCTCAAGTATCTGTTGATTTTTTGTTGATGTAATTGTTACGAATCGACTATCCATAAAGCTAATTGTACGCTTTTGTTCTTCGAAAATCAATAGTACTATTAAACTATAAATAGATAGTATTTTTTCTTAAATTAGGATGATTTGATTTTAAATAATGAACTGTAATACTTAAGTTTTCTTTATCATTTCTAAAGTTCCTGCTATAATATTCCTATGAACAATGAGAATAACAATACCGAACCTATGTCTATCGAAACCGTCGAGCCGATCGGCCCACGCGTATTAATACGCAAGGACGAAGATAAAAAACAGACCAAAGGCGGATCCAGCTGCCTGACAATATTGAGATACCCACCATCACCGGCCGTGTGGTGGAAATATCCGCTGAGATAGAAAACACGCCCGAAATACCTCTGCAGAAATATGACAAGGTGCTCTTTAATCCCAAAGGCGCCGTACCAGTGGACTTCGAAGGTGACAACAGACTATTCGTAGTCGAAGTCGAAAACGTAGTCGCAGTCTTCAGAAAAAACTAAGACAGTTTAGTCATTAAAATTGTTGGCTAAACTTTCGCTGATTGTTGTATCGCTTGAATCGCTGCCGCTCTGTCAGGCTTATTGAATATCGCATTACCTGCCACTAAAGTATCCGCACCGTAGCCTGCTACTATCGGTGCTGTTTCCGCATCGATCCCGCCGTCAACCTCTACCCTTATATCGGGCCCGACCAACTCACGAACAGTGATTATTTTTTCAGCAGCGTCAGCCATAAAAGATTGCCCGCCGAAGCCCGGATTGACCGTCATAACCAAAACCATATCGCACAACGGTGCAACGTCTTTAATGGTTTCGACCGGCGTATCAGGATTCAGGGTTATACCAGCCGAACAGCCTATCGAGTGTAATTTCTCTATCAGCTTTTCGGGCTCTTTCTCAGTCTCGATGTGAAAAGTGATATTGTCAACGCCAGCCTCGACAAAAGCCTCGGCATACTTACCGGGCTCTGTGATCATAAGGTGGCTGTCAAAGAACAGATCGCTGTATTTGCGAAGCTTTTTAACTACCGGTGGGCCGAAAGTGATATTCGGCACGAAATGACCGTCCATCACATCAAGGTGAACCATCTCTACCCCTGCCGCTTCGACCTGTGCTATCTCATCGGCCAGCGAACCGAAATCGGCGCTTAATATCGAAGGCGATACCTGGATACTCCCTGCTTTTGGTAGTTTCTTGTTGCTCATATTATTCCTGTGTATTGTCTTGGAGTAATTTTTTTATAGTGTTGTATATCCTCATGTCCTGTGCTTCGTCAGAAAGTCTTTGGGCCCAGCTTTCGATATACTCAATATCCAGCTTTTCTTTGTTTCGAATTATGATCTGCTCGATATCCAGAATGTCTTGGCTTCGGGCTGGAACAGCCTTGAGTAATATCATGTCTTCGGCAGTAGGGAAAAAAGCATCGATATTATAAAGTTTGATCGTTTGCTTGCGATTAAATGCGCTCTTCTCAAGTTCACTTGAACATATAATGAAATCTATGTGAAAATTTCCATCATTTATTTGAAAAGTCCCTGTCTGTCTGATCCTCTCAATGCAGCTGTTTTTCGAAATCTCAAAACCTGCTGACTCCAATTGATCCAGAAATTTCACAGTTTCTTCATGATTTAAAACAATATCCACATCCACATCGGCTGTAAATCTTGGTTCACCTATAGTCGCCGCTGCTATCCCCCCGATTATTAGATATTCGTAGTGTCCCTGATTGAGAAAAGTTACGACTTTTTTATAGGCTTGTTCTAATAGCTCGCTCATTTTAAGAACGTTGCAGGCCCCTCTTGACGTTTATGGGATTGTCCGGCGAGAGATTTTTGTGCCATTGAGAGGGGATTTCTGAAGACATTATACCTTCTTGGAGCTTAATAGCTTCGGACATAGATAAATTCCTCAGCCATTTATTTTTCTCAAGGCGATTTTGCTCAAATCTTTTCGAGTTCAAAATTTTCTTGTTTCCTTGTGGCTGTCTCATAATGTAATCGTACCTTTTATGCCCTGATCAGTCAAATAAAAAGGGCCAATCCTGAATCAGCCCTTGGGATATTAGCGAAATAAAAATGATTATTTCTCGTCGAGCATCTCGATGCACGGGAACTTTTTACCTTCGAGAAATTCCAGCGAGGCCCCGCCGCCTGTCGATATATGGCTGATTTTCTCAGCTAATCCTAGCTTAGCCAACGCGCTTGCCGAATCGCCGCCGCCTACCACGCTGCGTGCCCCGTTATCTGTCGCCGCTGCAACCGCCCTTGCGACCGCCTTGGTACCTTCGTCGAATGGCGGCATTTCAAAAATACCCATAGGCCCATTCCACACAATTGTCTTGGCACCGTCAAGCTTGCTCTCGAACAGCTTCGCCGTAGCCGGGCCGATATCGACACCCTTATAGCCATCTTCAATATCGGCAGCCTGAACCTTGTTCTCAGCGTTTTCTTCGAGCTTCTGTGTCACAATACTATCTATCGGAAGCACTATTTCACAGCCGCGCTCTTTGGCCTCATCGATAAGCGACGCAGCCTTATCCAGAAAATCATCTTCGCAAAGGCTTTGCCCGATCTTGATGCCTTGTGCTTTAAAGAACGTAAACGCCATCGCTCCACCGATAAGTATCATATCAACCTTCTCGATTAAGTTTTCGATAACACCCAGCTTATCCGAAACCTTTGCGCCGCCTAAGATAGCGACAAACGGCTTTTCCGGATCGCTCACAGTCTCACCTAAGAATTTCAGCTCTTTCTCAATCAAAAAGCCGATCACCCTGTCTTTGCCTTCCATCAGCGACGGCACGGTGTACATCGAAGCGTTGTCGCGGTGAGTAGTTCCAAACGCGTCATCAACATAAACATCCGCTAAGTCAGCCAACTGCTGAGCAAATCTGTCTTTAGCTTCACGAAGCTGTGTATCTTCCTTGGCAGCCTTATCTTTGATCGTCTCTTCTTTATGAAAGCGCAGATTTTCGAGCAGCATTACATCACCATCCTGCAGGGCTTCGGCCTTAGCAGCTACATCCTCACCGATGCAGTCATCAGCGAAAACAACCTCTTTATCTAACAACTCACCGAGTCTCTTTGCAACAGGAGCAAGGCTGAACTTCTCGTTACGCTGACCTTTTGGCCTGCCGAGGTGGCTCATCAATATCAAGGCACCGCCGCCGTCCAGCACCGCCTTAATTGTTGGCAGAGCCTTAACGATACGGTTGTCACTCGTAATATTGCAGTTATCGTCAAGCGGAACATTGAAATCGCACCGCATTAAAACCTTCTTACCCTTAACATCAATATCAGCTACAGTTTTCTTAGCCATAACATTCTCCTGTTTGTGCTGCTGAGCACACTTCGATTAATCTTGCACGTTCTTATTTATTAGATACTTCACCACGACCGAGTTCAGCGTCCCGTTTGCCGGCTCATTCTTAATACACTGCTGTAATATCTTTAGGTCCGTCTCCCACGCCACATCGCCCGGCGCTAATATCAGCGAGCTGTCCGGCTCATAAGTCTCGAACACCTCTGCGTCTTTATAGTAATAATGTGTCTGGCATATCTCCGTCGGGTACGCCCGCATCAGCGGTGGAATATCGTGCGGCACGAACCACAGCTTGATCTCCCGCTCGGCATCTTCCGAACTTGCCGAAGCATGTACCAGATTATCCATACGATTGTCAATTATCTTTCCGTCAGCATCAAATACCGGCACAACCGTCCCCAGTGCCCTCAAACAGCCCGGCTGCTCGTCTCTTGCTTCATGCGGATTCGTCGGACCGGCGATCCGGCGGATATTTTTCTGTGTGTTCTGCCCAAGATAAACTATAGCAATAACCCTGCGTTTCCATTTATTATCGTCCGGATAATGAGCCTTGCCCATTATATAATCCAGCAACGCTTCGAAAAAAGCCTTGCCTTTATGCTCGGAATAATGCTCTTCGGCAAGCATCCTGTTAACGTTTACTATCTTAGCTGCTGCGAATCGGGATCCGGTGTGATATTCGGATAATTGCGAAAGTATAAATCCCGTCACCGAATTCTTAAGAGCGTCAGGCTTAATTAATACAAGCGTCTGTTCGAGCTGATTTGTATCCATCTTTCAACCCTGTCTTAATGATTATTTTTTCTCTGTGACCTCTGTGGCTAACTAAAAAAAAACAGGCCTGCCTTATTTCCAAGACAGGCCCGATAGCGTTTTTACATCTTGGCCAGTTTCTCGAGAATATCAACTGTTCTGTTCGAATATCCCCACTCATTGTCGTACCAGCTGACGATCTTGACCATTTTGCCTTTAACCATTGTGCAAAGTGAATCGAAGATGCTTGATGCCGGGTTGCCAATAATGTCACTGCTGACGATCGGCTCGTCGCAGTATTCCAGGATGCCCTTGAGCTCACCCTCAGCAGCCTTCTTGACGACAGCGTTAACTTCTTCTGCAGTTACTTCTTTTTTCACTTCAGCTACCAGGTCAACACAACTGCCGTCAACGACCGGAACTCTAAGAGCGAAACCGTCGAGCTTACCATTAAGCTCCGGGATAACCTTACCTACTGCCTTGGCGGCACCGGTTGTTGTCGGGATAATATTCTGAGCTGCTGCTCTCGCGCGACGCATGTCACTGTGGAGCATATCGCAGCAGTTCTGGTCGTTTGTATAACCGTGGACTGTTGTCATCAGGCCTTTTTCGATTCCGATAGCATCGTTCAATGCCTTGGCAACTGGTGCAAGACAGTTTGTTGTACAGCTTGCGTTACTGACGCTCTTGGTATCTGCTGTGATCAGATCGCCGTTTACACCGAGAACGACTGTCGCGTCGATATCGTCTTTTGAAGGTACTGTCAAAACTACATAGTCAGCACCAGCCTTAAGATGGTCACCGTAACCACCCTTCGGTGATTCTTTTGTGCGGAAGATGCCGGTTGACTCAACCGCCAGCTTAACGCCCATGTCTTTCCAGGGCAGATCTGCAGGATTACGCTCTGCAAGAACCTTGATCTCTTTGCCGTCAATTACGATCGCTCCGTCTTTACCTTCGACAGTGCCCTTCCACGGCCCCATGACTGTATCATACTTGAACAGATGAGCCAGACTCTTGGCATCAGCCAGATCGTTTATAGCTACCAGCTCCAGCTCGCCGCCACGCTGGAAAATGATTCTTGCTACCGCCCGGCCGATCCTGCCGAAGCCGTTTATCGCTACCTTAGTTGCCATCAAAAATCTCCTTTTTGTTAAAAAGTACCAATATTACTATTCTTCCTTACCATGGCCCGAATACACGAGCTAAAACGAATCGAAGAATGTACGAAAATAGCCCCCAACTGTCAAGCTTTTCCTCAGAATCCCCCAATTTAACCCCCAAATCCTTATCCTGTACGCTAAACCATACTCCCCTCCATCATTCCAGCATGTCTTTAGCCAAAGGTGCCTTAGGTGCGAGAATCCATTTTTGACAATTTGAATTTTGGTAATTAGAATTTGTTTAGTGCTTAGGAATTAGGGCTTAGAATTTACTCTTTTGCTGTTTCTGTGCTTTTTGTGGCTATCTTTAGAGTTTAGATATTAGGATTTCGGATTTGCCTTTTGTTTGGGCTGATGTTTCCACCGTCTATGCAGCCACCAATACTGACTCGGATCTTCCCTCACGAAATCCTCGATAGCCTTGGTATATTCCTGCGTTATCCACCTTAATGGATCATCCTTATCTGCCCACTCCTGGGGCCGGATTATCCGCTTGACCCCGATCTCGAAATAGAACCTGTTCCCCACCCGCCTGCTGTATCCGATCCCGATCGGTATATTATACTGCATCGCGACCAGTCCGATACTCTTATACGTACTTGCCTTTCGCCCAAAGAAATCTACAAACAATCCCTTGCGTCCGGCATCCTGATCCGCGATAAAACAAAGCGTCGCCCCCTCCTTCATAAGCGGATCGATCATCGCCGTCGCGCCTTTCTTATCGATTACCTTCTGCCCAACCCTCTCTCGAACGCTGAACAGATACTTGTTAATGAATTGATTATCCAAAGGCCGGGCAATACTATAAACATTGAATCCGAACAGCCCGAGCATATATCCCATTATCTCAAAGTTTGCGTAATGACCCGCCACCATCAGCATCCCTTTGCCTTCTTTCATCAGCCACTTCGCGTATTCGGCATTTTTGAAATACGAATAATCCCGCCAGTTGTTCTTCTTGACAAGCTTGGGCGTAAACAATACATCGATAGCTATCATCGCCAACTGTTCGAACGATCGCCGCCCCGTCTCTTCGTACCACGCCTCATCCTTTTCCGGGTAACTTGCCCGTAGGTTATCAAGCGCCCTCTTACGCCCGCGCTTGTAATGCTTCCATAGCAGCCTGCCGAGAAAGCATGCAGTTTTGAGGTTCCGCTTGACACTGAACAGATATAAAAATGCTACTAATATCCGTAACCCGAGATACGCAATGTAGTTGAGTATTACGTTCCGTTTCTTTTTCTTTCTTTTCTTAATATATACCATCGTAGAGATTGTAAGATAAGGCCTGTGACTTATCAAGTGTTGAAGCGTAAGCGAAAATCCCGATGTCTAAATTTCGACTTGCCGGAATTTATCGGGATCGGGATCAAGGCCTGTGCTTTACCACGGCGTAACGTAGTGGAGACGGGTTACCGCGTCATAGCCCCGTCCCTTCCAATTCATCGGGACTGAGGGGGTCATTTGCCACTCGCCATTGAACATTTAACCAACTATTCTTCCGCTCCATATTCATTCAATAGCTTAACTATCTCTGTATGCTCTTTCTCTTTTGCTGCACTTAAAGCAGTATAATTTTTCCCCTGCCAATGTGCTTTGCCATTCACATCAGCTCGGGCTTCCAGCAGCAACTTGACAATTTCTACATGTCCCTGATACGATGCTATCACCAAAGCTGTCCTGCCATGGTTGTCCTTTGCATCAACATCAGCTTTAGCTTCTAATAGCAACCTAACAATTTCTATATGGCCACGCTCTGCTGCTGCATATAAAGCTGTACCTTCGACGATTTTATCTTTAACATTCACATTGGCCTTAGCTCCTATCAATAGTCTGACTACATCTTCATGTCCCCTTTGAGCTGCCATCATTAAAGCAGTTGCTCCGTAGATTTTTTCTTTAATATTAACTTCAGCTTTAGCTTCCAGCAATAATTTGACGATATCAACATGGCCTTTCTCTGCCGCTTTAATCAAAACCGTTACACCTTCGGAATCTTGGTTATTAACATCAGCTTTAGCATCGAGCAACAGCTTTACAATATCAAAATGTCCCTGTTCAACTGCCATATATAAAGTCGTTACACCATCTGCGCGTTCAGCATTTACATCTGCACCGGCTTCTAGCAGAAATTTAGCAACATTCATATGCCCATTCTGAACCGATATAAACAGAGCCGTCACACCTTCAATGCTTTTGGTGTTCACCTCAGCTCTAGCTTCCAGCAGCATCTTGACAATTTCTGTATGGCCATGATCTGCTGCTGCAATCAAAGCTGTAACGCCGCTAGTATCCTTAGTGTTTACATCTGCTCCTTTTTCTAGCAATAACCTGACAACTTCTGTATGGCCCTCCTGGGTTGCTACCATCAAAGCTGTTACGTTGTCGATGTCTTGGGAGTTTATATTGGTATTGCTTTCCAGTAACATCTTAACAACCTCTAAATGATCATTCTGAGCCGCTAGAGACAAGGCTGTTGTCCCATTGTTAGCTTTCAAATTAACATTAGCACTATTTTCCAATAGACAGTTTGCGAATTTTATATCACCTTTCTGAGATACTAAAATCATTGCGGTTGCCCCGTCTTTTTGCTTTGCATTTATATCAGCGCCATTTTCGATCAAAAGCTTGACGATTTCTAAATGTTCACTGATTGAAGCCCATATTAAGGCGGATCTTCCATCAGCGGCATCTTTAAGATTAATGTCAGCACCTTTCTCAAGTAGTAGCTTAACAATCTCTGTATGCCCTTTGTCGGCTGCCCACATTAGGGCCGTTGACCCGTAGGTAGTATCTCTGGCATTGACATTGGCTCCACCTGCTAAAAATGTTTGTAAGGCTACATGGTTACCATTTTTTGCTGCCTCAATCAATTTGGTGTTCATGTATGATATGTCCCCCTCGGATTTAGTGGTAATGGCATCAGCACCTTTAGAAGAAACATTTGAGTTTTTTTGGCAGCCAACAATTAAAAGAAATGGTACAATCATAAATAAAACTGATGCAGCTAAATAATGACAGCGTCCTGTTTTTCCCATGGTAAATACTTCCTTAAAAATGAGCATAATAATATTTAACATACTAATTCAAATAAAATCTACTATTTTCGGAATCGCCGTAATTGTATAAATCGGTTTTCCATAGCTGGATATATTTACTGCTGTAGTGTTATATTTTACCTGCAGGCGATGTTTCTTGTCTTAAAATAAATCACTTAAATTGTGAAGGTCGACGAAAAAGCCCGGCTCTCCGCCGAAGCAAGAATTCATTCCTCGCCTTTCATCCTGATAAATCAGGAATGATCAATTATATCTCCTGATTTCCCTTACCCACTATAATAAATAATCAATATCTAATTGTCAATACTCCCCTGCCTTTTACCCACCTTAGGCGGGATCAATTAATTTTCTTCATATTTCTACATGCTCTACATGGTTAAAAATATAAAAAATTAGCGGTTTTCTTTACGGAGAACTGAGAACGTGGAACGATTTTTTCATAATAAATGAAAAAATAACCTTGACAAAAGTTTGATAATCTGTTAATTTATCTTTAAGTTTTAGCGCAAACAACCCAAAAAGACCAATATTTCCTCAAAAACCGGAAAATAACAAAAAAATCCATGAGAATTCTTTATAACTTAAAACTAAACGCTAAAAACTCAAAAACTATTGGACACTTGTGCCACGATACCAAGTGTCCAACTGCATCTTTTTATGCAAAACGAACCCAATTTTTAAAATCGAATAATAGCTATAAGCTCTTTAATAATAGAATATTAAATAAAATATAGGCTGGATGAAAGATTCAAAAACAAAGCCAAACAAACCCAATTTACGAAGTAGAAACAAAGTGGAAAAAACTTGTTTAATATAATGCTTTGACAAGGTCGGCTGGCTCGATCCGGAACTCGCTGTTCTTGCCTTCAAAGAAATCATGCTCCGCTATCAGATGAATATTAAGATCAGACCATTTGATTTGCGATTTGGTTTCAATATCCCTTAGAATAGTGACCCGCTTAGCGAAATTACCAGCGTGCGGCCATGGACACGGTATCCTGCCCTTGACCTCGATTATCATTGCCTCATGGCTATCGCCGATCTTTGCCCAGTTGCCGAGCGCCTCGGTTGCTGCGTCCGTTATCTGCTGCATCCGCTTCGCTAATTCCTGCGGCGTATAGCCCAGCTCAGATAAGACGGCCAGGTCGGTATCGATTATTTCACCTACCGCCCTGTTGTCGGTTCCCATAAATCCACTGCTCGACAACTTCGACGACCGCAGCATTGCTTCGAGTTTTTTGGTATCAGGCGATTCTTTCATTTTTGCCACCGAGTTAATTAGTTTGTATTGTAGCCACAGAGCACACAGAGAAAATTAAGCGAACTTATCGTAATATACTTGGCTTTCTTTCATGCCGAGTTGCTTGAGCACCTTGATCGACGCATCGATCATACCAGGGCTGCCGCACAGATAGCCCTGACAGTTCGAGGCGTCGCTAAAGTTTCGCTGCACCGCTTCAGTTACCAGCCCTGTCTCACCGTTCCAGCTCTCATCCTCGCCCGGCTTATACACAACTGGCACGAACCTGAAGTTCGGCAGAACCTCTTCGAACCGTTTCATCTCGTCGAGGTAGAATAATTCCTTAACGAGATTGGCACCAAAATAATAAGTAGCCTTTCGGCCAATGCCCTGGTTCTTCATCTGATGTAATATACTAACGAAAGGTGCCATGCCAGAACCCCCGGCTATGAATATCATCTCGGCATCGGAATCCTGAAGCTGGAAATCACCGTACGGCCCGGTCATTTTTACCGTATCGCCGACCTTTAGATACTCGAAGCAATACGTTGTACAAATACCGCCCGGAACTAACCGAATTATCATTTCGATGAAATTCTTCTCGGCAGGATCAGATGCCGTCGAATAGGCACGGTAAACTTCTTCTTTGCTCTTTGCGTATTTCGGTGCGAGCAATTGCATATACTGACCAGGCACAAACTCTATCGAATCCGGCTTGATGAGCTCGAACCTGAACAGTTTTATATCGTGTGTAAGATCGCGTATCTCTGAACATGTCGCGGTGTATTCTTTGACCGCGAACAGCTCTTCGGGGATTTGAATCTTAAGATCGTTTCTGACTTTCACCTGACAGGACAGCCGGACATTTTCAGCGAGTTCGGTTTTATCTAAATAAGGCTCTTCAGTAGGCAGGGCAGATCCGGCCCCGTCGAGAACTTGTAGTTTGCACATCGCGCACGTACCACGCCCACCGCAGGCGCTGGGGATGAATATCTTTTCTGCATTTAATGTTGATAGAAGTGATGCTCCGCCGGTAACAGTTAATTCTTTTTCGTCGTTGATGGTTATCTTGCACTGGCCGTAGTTGGCCAGGAAGAATTCGGCGATTACCAATAGCGCAGCCAACACCGCTCCAATAGCGGCGATTATGAGAACTGATATTATCAGAGTCGTTATCGTCATAGTTTAGTTATGATCCTGAAAGTACCCCTGTAAAGCCGATGAAGGCCAGTGCCATGATGCCGGCGATAATTAATGTAATACCGGGACCCTGCAGACCCTTCGGTATCGCGCTGTTATTAAGCTTGGATCGTATCCCAGCCATTGCGGTTATGGCGAGGAACCAGCCAATACCCGAGCCCAAACCGTAACCGACGGTTACAATAAAGGGATAGTCACGTATAACCATGAACAAACACGCGCCGAGTATCGCGCAGTTGACAGTTATCAATGGTAAAAAGACGCCGAGCCTTTGGTATAGATAAGGGCTGAATCGCTCGATTACCATTTCAACAAACTGTACGAAAGCCGCTATTACAATTATGAAAATGATGAAACGGAAAAATTCCAGACCCAGCGGCGCAAGTACTAAATGATACACTGCCCAGTTTATGGCGCAGGTCGAGGTCATGACAAAGATAACCGCGATGCCAAGCCCGACTGACGCTTTTGTCTCTCTCGAACAGCCGATGAACGGGCAAAGGCCCAGAAAGTAGCTTAGCAGGATATTGTTCGTGAATATCGCGGAGATACAAACGATAAAGGCCTGTGTCATTTCAGCGGAGATGTTCATTAGGAGTCGCCCTCCTTTCTAAGCTGAATAGTTCTAAATACCCAGACAACTATCGCGAGCATGAAGAAGGCGCCGGGCGGCATTACCATGATTATCCACTTGTCCCAGTGCGGCCCGGAGAAATACGGCACGACCATGCCGAGAAATGTCCCCATGCCGAGCACTTCGCGGAAGGTTGCGATTATCAATAACACCCACGAATAACCGAGAGCATTATACGCCCCATCGAGCATTGCCTTGGCAGGTGGGTTGGCGTTAGCGCATGCTTCGCAGCGGCCCATAACGATGCAGTTGGTAATAATCAGGCCGACATACGGACCGAGGTTGTTAGACATTTGAGGCCAGTAGGCTTTTAGTATCAGGTCAACGATAATGACATAGAAGGCGATGATGAGAGTCTCTATCATCATCCTGATATTGCGCGGTGTGAATTTTCTAAGAATAGAAACGCTCAGAGCGCTTAATGAAAGTGTAAAAACCAGCGCGGCGCACATTACTGTCGTATTGAGCACGAGGTTTGTTACCGCAAGTGTGCTGCAGATGCCAAGGACCTGTCCGAAGACTGGGTTGTTACTCCAGAGTCCTTCGATAGCTAATTGTTTATTTTCGTTCGCCATTGTTTTATCGAGTCATTAATTATTTTTTCGAGTCTTGTGCTTGTTTGCGTAGCGCCGGTCACAGCATGAACGTCACACTTCTGCAGTTCTGAGCCGGGCCTTTTAAAGTAAACATATTTGTCACCATCGGCCATTTTCAGACCATTGAATTTATCACAGAATTCCTTTTTAGCGACTTCTGCACCAAGGCCGGGCGTTTCACGTTGTTCATATACTGCAAAGCCGGTTACGGTTTTTTTGTCGGGCTTGATACCGATTACAGCTTTTATCGGCGCCCAGAAGCCCTGGCCTTCGATAGGCAGAGCATAAGCTACGATCTTGTCATTTTGTTTTAATAAAAATGCTCCGCCTGATGCTTTGGTAGGTTGTGTGAGTTTTTGTTCGAAGATGTTATGAAGCTCGACCGAGCTTAGATTCGAGTCATATATACCGGGCAGCGCTTTTAGTACAGCTAATTCGAAATTAAGAGTTTCGTTGGCGGCGACACGGCCGGAAGTGAATTGCGCAAAGCCGATTATCACGGCACTTAATACGGCTGTGACAACGAACATATACGGAACTGGAAACCACTTCTTATTAATCATTTGCTGCTGCCTTTTGTTTTTTGCGTTGCCTGAACGATTTAACCATACTATCGAGCGTTGGAGCGAACATGTTTCCGATCAGTATCGAAAACATCAAGCCACCGTTGAATATCGAGAAGTTCCTTATCACCATTGTCGAGGTGCCGATTATAATTCCATATATTATTTTAGCTGGATCGGTCTTGGGCGAGCTTACCGGGTCGGTCGCCATATAAAACGCGCCGAATAAAAAACCACCTCCCAGAACAGCTGGCCAGGCACCTGGTATTGGTTCGACACCACACCAATATAAAAGCTCATTCCAGAATGCGTATGTTATAATGACGGATAGAATAGTAACCCGGCTGGCGGTTTTGGTTATGAAAAGATAAATACCACCTATACATATCAGTATCGCGCTGGTAACGCCAGCAGTTCCGCTGATACGGCCAAAGAGCAGACCTTTTAACAGTGTGGTTTTTCTTATAGATATAGTCTGATCCTGTTCAACAGCATGCGGGATTTTTTCGCTTTGAGCATCTTTGCTGAATACTATCTTACCGGCTTTTAAGTTTGCCATCGGAGTCGCACCGCTGATGGCGTCAACGGTGGTCGCGGTAGTCCATTTATCAAGAGCCCCCCATACACCGTCAGCAGCTGGTGCCCAGGCACCGGTCATAGCTACGGGGAAGCAGACATAAACAAAGGCTCTGCCCGCAATAGCAGGGTTGAAAATGTTTTTGGCGAAGCCACCAAAGACCTCTTTAGAGAACATCGCTGCAAAGGTCATTCCAATCACTACTACGTGCCATGGGACAGTCGGCGGCATTACTAAGCCAAATAAAGTGCCGGTTACGAATATAGCCTCGGATACCGGTTTGCCGCGGCGACGGGTGAAGATGTATTCGACGATGAAGCCGGTGACGTTGGCAAGAGCGATAATGAAAAGGCAGTACCAGCCGAAGTAATAAACGGCTCCAGCTACACATGGCAGCAGCGCGAGCAGGACTTTGTCCATGATTTTTTGGTGCTGAATAAGCTTCGCCGGTTTTTTGATACTGACAGTTTCCTTATCAGCCATTGTACGTCCCTGAGTAGAAAATTAAATCAGGGGCCTATTTTACAACAGGTCCCCGATTTTTCAAGTAGTGTTGCGAGTCGAAATTAGTTAAGCTTCTGCAGATACGAGAGCAGAGTCCTGATGTGGCCAAGCTCTTCGAGAATGATATTTTCGACTTTGTCCTTGCCCGCTCCGTCCGAAACCAGGCTTTTCAGGCCGTAATAGAAAACGACCGATTCTTTTTCCGCGTTCAGGGCAGCTTCGATGACTTCGCTCATCGATTCGCCGCCCGTGAACTTGACTGTCTTTGAAGCTTTACCTTCGAAACCCCTGGCGTCTGCCATGGCCTGGAGGTACAAAACAGCTTCGTTTTCCGGATCATAAACGTTTTCAGCCTTTTCAGCCTCTGCTAGTTCTTTTCTCATTTCACTAAAAACTGCCAAATGGCCTTCTTCCATACCTGCCATAGCTTTGAAGAATTCCTTGATGTCGGCGTCAGTTGCCTTTTCAGCTGCCTGGCTGTAGAATTTCGCTCCGTTGCGTTCGATCTCTTCTGCCATTTCGAAGATCTCATCAGCGTTGAATGTGATACTCACAATACGTCTCCTTTTTAAAAGTAAAAATTGTTATTTCTCTTCAGTTGGCACAGAAGCAACTCTCTGTGCCATTTCCTTATCGAGCATAAATACTCCACCTGGTACGTCCTTGACCATCTTGAGTTTCTGGACGATTGCGTCAGTTGACGCTTCTTCTTCGACCTGCTCATCGACGAACCACTGTAAAAAGCCCTTCGATGCATGATCCTTTTCGTCGTCTGCCAGGTTCATAAGGTTGTTTATCAGGCCGGTAACCTTCTGCTCATGAGCGAGCGCGGCTTCGAAAACATCGAGCGCGTCTTTCCAATCGGTTTGAGGCGCGGCGATAGCTTTTAATGTCACTCTACCCATTCGCTCATTCAAAAAGCCGTACAGCTTCATAGCGTGCGTCATTTCTTCCTGCGTCTGCAGCTGCATCCAGTGTGCGAAGCCCGGCAGCGAGATCGATTCGAAATAAGCCGACATTGAAAGATACAGATAGGCGGAGAACATCTCGGCGTTTATCTGCTCGTTAATTGCGTCCTGCATCTTTTGACTGATCATTTTTATTCTCCTTTCCAGAGGCCGTGTACGTTGCAGTGTTCACGAGCCGCTGTTGGGGTCCCTGCTGTACTGAATATGGCTTCCGGGGCGTCGCCGGGTTTGAGGAACTGTGTCAACACTTGGTCGCCGACCTGAAGCTCTATCCATTCAATGTAGTGTTTTTCTTCCATTGGGTGCGGGACAGAGCCGACTTTGACCTTGTAGCCGCCATTGACTTGTTCGATTACCGGTACGTGCTTTTCGGTGGTAGCGTCAGCGGTTTTGGCTTCGAGCTTTTCCATGTCTGTGCCACAGCACGAAAGTTTGCATTCGGCGCCGTTGACAACTTCGATCATCAGGCCGCTACTCGCACATTTATATATATCGAGTCTTTCTGCCATAATATTCCCTTTCAGTTTTATGCAATATTGATTTCTTTGTGTTTAGCTAATATTGTGTCTGCGAGCTCATCGACGGCTTTTAAATGGGTCTCTTTCGGACAGCCTTTGGAGATAACCGGCTCGATGAGTTCTACTTTTAGATTTTTGATAAGGTTCTGTATTTGCTCCGGCATTTTGCCAGCCCAGCCGTAAGAGCCTATTATCGACGCGAACCTGGTCTTCGGCCGCAGTGCATTGATTAAAAAGCATACGTAAGCTGCCAGCGGATGCGGGCCGGTCAAGACCGTGCCGGTGCCGATAACTAAAGTCGCGGCATCAACGAGTGACATCGCCAGTTTGCCGAGATCGGTCTTAGCAAGGTTGAACTGGATGACCTCGATGTCACGTTGTATCATGGCATCGACAAAATGATCAACCATTATCCTTGTGCTCTCGTGCATTGAGACGTAAGGCAGGACAACCTGATTCTTGACCTGATCTGATGTCCAGTCCTTATAGGCGTCGATAATAAATTTCGGCTTGTTATAGACCGGGCCGTGGCTTGGCGCTATCATTTCGATCTCGTAATCCTCGAGTTTCGCCAGGTGCTTTTTAATATGAGTTCTAAAAGGCATCATGATCTCAGCGTAATATCTTTTTGCCGATTCGTAGAGCAGACCAAAATCATCGACGAACAATTTACTTGTTGCTAAGTGCGAACCGAAAAAGTCGCACGGGAACAGAATCTTGTCTTCGACGAGATAACTGCCCATAGTCTCCGGCCAGTGAACCCATGGTATATTAAGAAACTTCAGCGTCTTATCACCAAGTGACAGTGTTTCGCCGTCATCAACAACGATGAACTTATCTTCATCGGTATCGAGATGGTCAACGATAGCAACTTTACATTTCGCGTTGGTGACCACCATCGCTTCCGGGAAAATAGTCAGCAAATCGTTTATAGAGCCCGAGTGATCCTGTTCAGCATGGTGACAAATCAGGTAATCTATTCTTTCGACGTTGGCCCTGGCGATATTACCCAGCAGCACGTCCAGCTTAGGAGGATCGACTGTATCAAGCAGAGCGGTTTTTTCACTGCCCTTAACAAGATACGAGTTATAGGTTGTTCCATCCGGTGTTGGAATCAGCTTGTCGAACAACCGACGATCAAAGTCGATGGCCCCTACTGCAAAGACATTTCCATTTAGCTTTCTCATTGGTAGTGGATCCTGTTCTAAAGGTTCTATTACACCAGCGATTTAACGGCATTCAGGGCCGCTTCATAATCCGGCTCGCTGGTTACTTCATCTACCAATTGGATATACTTTAAAATGCCCTGTTTGTCGAGTACGAAAATAGCTCTGGCAAGGAGCCTCAACTCTTTTATCAGTACGCCGAACGCCTCTCCGAACACGACGTCGCGGTGATCGGAGAGCGTCTGAACATTTTCGATACCGGCGGCTCCACACCATCTGGCCTGTGCAAATGGCAAGTCCGTGCTGACAGCCAGGACTTTGACATCCGAACCGAGCTTGGTTGTCTCTTCGTTGAATTTGCGGATCTCGGTGTCGCAGACCGGCGTATCCAGCGACGGGACGGTACAAATGACACATACGCTACCCTGTTGATCTGAGAGCTTTACCGCGGATAGATCGTTGGCTAATAACTCGCAGTCCGGAGCGAGTTGGTCGGTTTTGGGCAGATCGCCTATTAATGTCAGCGGATTGCCGTGTATTGTTATAGCATTTGGATGCTCAGTCATAATTCTCTTCCTTATTAGTAGTTTGCTGCTTCGATTTCAAAATGAGCTTGTGGGTGCGAACAGGCCGGGCAAAGCTTCAGAGCGTTCAGCCCTTCATGTACGTATCCGCAGTTGCGACATACCCAGCGTTGCGGCTCTGGACGTTGAAAGACTCTGTCCTGTTTGATATTCTCCGCCAGAGCAATGTATCTTTCCTTGTGACGATTCTCGGCAACGGCGATACTCCTGAACACGGCGGCGACTTCCTTGAAGCCTTCTTCATCAGCCACTTTGGCGAACTCGGGATACATTGTCGTGGTCTCATAGTCTTCACCGGCTGCTGCTGCAAGCAGGTTCTCATAGGTGCCGCCAATAACGCCGGTCGGAAAGGTTGCTGTTATCTCAGCGTCTCCGCCTTCGAGGAACTTGAACTCGCGCTTGGCGTGTTCTTTCTCCTGATTCGCGGTCTCTTCAAAAATAGCCGCTATCTGGACGTAACCTTCCTTCTTGGCCTTGCTGGCGAAGTACGAGTATTTATTACGGGCCTGTGACTCACCGGCAAACGCTGCCAGGAGGTTCTTTTCTGTTTGTGATCCTTTTAGCTCCATCAAATCTTTCCTTTCTTAAAACAGTAGTGTTATTGTTGTTTAATTATTATTTTTGCTTCTGCAGTTTTCACAGATCCCTTCGAGGTAAAGGGATTTCCTCATTATTGTAAATTTCTCCCGAATCTTTCGAGGCAGCTTGATATTCTCAAACTCATCGTAGTCAAAGTCAATAATATTCTGGCATTTTACACACCTGAAATGCTGATGTTCGTTGGCTGGCGCATCAAATCTTTTTGCCCCGCCGGAACCTGGTACCACTTCAGCCAGACCAAGGTCGGCAAGGGTATGCAGTGTACGGTTGACTGTGTCCAGCGATACATTAGGGAATTTCTTTCTGAGCTGTTTGTGGATCATCTCGACCGTTGGGTGCTCTTTCGACTGTAGCAGCAACTCGTAAACAGCTGTCCTTTGAGGGGTTATCCTCATCCCATGCTCATGACAGTGCGAGCTTAAATTATCGAGTAGATCGTTTAAATTATACCCTGTCTCTTTCATAGTAGCAATACCTTAGTAGTAATTACTACTATTAGTCAAGATAAAAGTTCATGTTTTTTATATATTTTTTAAGCCACAGAGCCTAAGCCGTCATAGTGATAATAATATCGGGTGAAGTGAATGTCATAGTACACCAAAGGTTCATCTATACCGGCACCATAGACGAATCTACGTAATTGTGTATCGGAGCCGTCATATTCAGCTATTACCTGGTCACGATCATAGCAGTACTTGACAGTTTTATCCAATTGGCCATTATCATAAACGAGTTTGATAACTCTTCTGCCTAACCAGTCATATTTGTAAGAAGCTACACGATTATCATTAGCGGCATAGTTCACATCGGCAAGGCGGTTCGCTCAGATTCCCCATACTCTTTCCAAGATGGTAAGTTGAGACTTTTAGCTCTTTTTCTTGTTGCTTGTGCAATTATTATTCCGGAAATAGTACCAGATATAATAGATATTAACAGAGGCAATAGTAAGCTTTTACTCCAATAAAATGGGGCACTAAAGCAGAAAAGTAACAATGCAATAACAAATCCATTAAATAACATTAGCTGAATAAAGGATTGAAAATATGGTGGTCTAATTGGAATGTTCAACTTCCATAACAACCAATAAGTAGGAGGAGTACACCATCGCTTTCTTAATCCTCTGCGAGCAAAATCATCACACATTATCTTGATTTTTTGCCTATGCATCATAATTAATCTCCATTCTTTATTCTTTCATCTCTAACACTTATTTACCAAGTAAATTTTGTATAAAATATAGCGTTTCATCAACACAAAACGAACCTTTCTTGAGTTTTGGTATTTACTTACCACATTCTTCATCAGGGCCGTCCAAATAATCTTGAATTTCTTCTGCAATTAAAGCCGTTAGGCCAGTGATTATTCCACCGGCAATGACAACAGGAGTGGTGGCTCCACCTATAACAAGAACAGCAGCGCCACCTCCGCCCCACACAACTGCCGAAGCAAGTTCCCCCCCTGTAACCCCATGACCGCCTGGTTTATTATGATCACTAAGATCATTTCCACTATCACCACCAATAACGGGACCGGGTCCTCCAGCTCCAAAAGGACTGTATCCACCAAATAACCCCATACTATCTATCCAATTAGTTGGGCTATTTATGCAGTATGCATATAGATTTTCATCCCACAAGATCACATGATACTTGTATAAAATAAATCTACCGCCTAAGGTCTGTGTAAGCCATCTAATAGTAGAATCTTTTTTTATGGACTCCTTAAGCATATTAGGTGTAACACTAATCCCAGCATAGTGTCCTTCAATTGGATTTTCAGTAATGATTCGTATAAAGTGCATATATATTGGATCGGGTTGCAGGAAGCGTCCCAGTTCAGAGCTATAGTACCTGGCTCTGTAGTAATACAATCCTGTCTCATCATCGTATCTTCGGCCGGTGAATTTATAAGGATTGCCTATCTCGCTAACACACGAAGGGGCGCCAAAGACATCATAAGAGCACTGCTCTACAACTCCATCACTGTCCGATATGGCCACCACAGAACCTAAGCCGTCATAGTGATAATAATATCGAGTGAAGTGAATGTCATAGTACACCAAAGGTTCATCTATACCGGCACCATAAACAAACCTTCGTAATCTTGAGCCGGAGCCGTCATATTC
>JANQHJ010000033.1 GCA_028282745.1 Sedimentisphaerales bacterium
CGATCTTAGCTGGGGCAGAATTTCTCATCCTTCAGAAGTTGTCAGCCTTGATCAGGAAATCGATTGTGTTGTTATCGGTGTCGATAAGGACCACGAAAAGATATCTCTGGGGCTCAAGCAAAAGACCGAAAGCCCGTGGCAGGATGTCGAAGAGAAGTATCCTATCAATGCACGGGTTCGCGGTACTGTAGTGAATATTATGAACTACGGTGTCTTTGTGCGGCTTGAAGATGGTATCGAAGGCTTGGTCCATATCAGCGAAATGAGCTGGACGAAACGCCTCAACCATCCAAACGAAATGCTTAACCTCGGCGACGAGATCGATGTTATTGTTCTTAACGTCAACAGGGACAAGCAGGAAATATCATTAGGTCTCAAGCAAACCGAAACCAATCCTTGGGCGGTTGCAGCTCAGAAATATCCGGCCGGTACGGTTGTCAATGCTATCGTACGCGGCTTTACAAACTTCGGTGCATTCCTTGAAGTCGAAGAAGGTATCGACGGTATGGTTCATATTTCCGATCTTAGCTGGACAAGGAAATATAATCATCCGAGCGAAGCACTTGAGAAAGATCAGGAGATCAAATGTGTTGTTCTCGATGTGGATGAGGACAAGCAGAGAATCTCACTTGGTATCAAGCAGATGACCGAGGATCCATGGCTGCACGCTATCCCGGATAAGTATCTGGCAGGTCAGATCATTAAAGGTAAAGTTACCAAGCTGACCAACTTCGGCGCATTCATCGAGCTGGAAAACGAACTCGAAGGATTATTGCACATTTCGGAACTTTCCGATCATAAGATCGACAGCCCGCAGGATATAGTCAAGGCTGGTGAAGAGGTCGAGGTCAAAATCCTTAAGGTTGACACCGAAGCAAGGAAGATCGGCTTATCCTTACGCAGAGCCCAGTGGGCCGCTGAGGAACAGGGCCCGGAGAAAGGTGAAGCTCAAGAGCAGCCAAAAGCACCAGCACCTGAGAGTCCAAAGCCGGTTGCGGTTCAGACTGTTCTGTCCGATCTGGATGTTTCCAATATGACAGCAAGTGCTGAGCCTGAGGTAAAGGAAGAAGAACCAGCAGTTCAGGAAGAAGCCAAGGCAGAGGAAGTTTCTGAAACTCCCGTAGCTGAGGCACAAGAATCGGCCGAGCAGAACGAAGAAGAAAAACAGCAGTAGCTGTTTTAAATAGTTATTTAGAAGCCGCCGGGATGTTATAGGCATCTCAGCGGCTTTTTTTATGCGCAAAGATGAATTAACCGCCCAGGTTACAAATCTATAATTCCCTTTACGGCAAGGTTTTGCGCCGGAAATAATGCATATTTAAACCACAGTGTTTACTAAAGAGCCGGGCTGTTCTAACCGATAGGCTTTTAGCGTATAGAATCAGCGTAAGGATTCGTCCCATAAAGCTTTGGTGGTGATTAATATGTTGCCTGTTAAAAATGGATAATGAAACCCGTTTTGGGCAGGAGGGTTAAAATCGTTTTTGATGCTACTATAAAAGAATACCTTAAGCAGATCGACCGTGCTCCTTTGTTGACGATGGAACAAGAACAGGAGCTTGGTACGCTTATAATGGAAGAGCAGGACCCCATGGCCAGGGAACAGCTGGTCAGAAGCAATCTGCGTCTTGTAGTTAATATCGCAAAGAAATACACAGGCAGAGGTATAAGTCTTGGCGATCTGATCGAAGAGGGTAATCTCGGCTTGATAAAAGCTGTCGATTATTTCGACCCGAAGCGCGGGACGAGATTCAGCACTTACGCTGCATGGTGGATCAAGCAGAGTATTAAGCTTGCTCTGCTGAATAATGTTAAGCCTATGCATGTGCCGACTTATATGGTTGCATTGATGAATCAGTGGCGATATATGAAAGCAGAGATGCAGCTTAGTCTGGGGCGAAAGCCGCGCATCTCCGAAATGGCTCAGGCGATGAACCTGCCTATCAAAAAAGCCAAGGTTATTGAGAAGGTCGTTAACGCGATAAGTTCCGTAAGAGATACGAGCGGCGGTGATAGTGTTGAGGAAGACCTCATGTTGGAAGCTACGCTTTGTGATAAAAGTGCCCTGATGCCGGAAGATAATATTGTTGCTTATGAAGAGCAGAGAAGGGCGCTAATGTTACTTGAGGGCGATTGCATTGACGAGCGTGAGGCACTTATTCTAAGGCTTCATTACGGCCTGGATGGGACCGAGCCTATGAGTCTTAAAGATATCGGTAAAAGGCTCGGGCTAACCCGCGAACGTATTCGTCAAATACAACGGCAGGCACTAAATAAAATGTACGAAGTTATGAGCGAAGAATAACCACTTATTTTTCATTTCTTGCATCATCGTTTTTTTTCGTTAATATGTAGTCATATTATCTCTGTCAGATTTTCTATAGAAAGGGATTGTTATGGCTGATTATGCGGAACAATTGAAAAAGTACATTCGTGATATTCCCGATTGGCCAAATGAGGGGATTTTATTTCGTGATATAACGCCGCTTTTGGCGGATCCCAATGGCTTTTCAATGGCCTTGAAGTCGCTGTGTGAGGGATTCGAGAAATCAGAAATAAATTATGTCGCGGCTGTGGAGGCCCGGGGGTTTATTTTTGGCTCAATGGTTGCCGAGGCGCTGGAAGCTGGTTTTATACCTATTCGTAAGCACGGCAAGCTGCCCTATACGACCGAGGCGGTAACCTATGATCTGGAGTATGGCCAGGACACTCTTGAAGTGCATATAGATGCGATCAGAAAGGGTTCTACAGTTTTGATGGTTGATGATCTACTTGCAACCGGCGGTACTATGGCTGCGGCTTGTCATTTAATAGAAAAAATAGGCGGTAAAATAGCAGGTGTAACATTCCTGATAGAATTGACAGGGTTGAACGGCAGAGAAAAGCTCGATGGCTATAATGTTCGAACAGTTATCAGCTATTGATATTAAAGGGTAGCAATAAAAAAAAGCCCGATCTGATCGGGCTTTTTTTTGTCTGGTCTGTTAAGCAGAAAAAAGACAGAAACCAAGCATGATCGCTTAATTTCTCTCTTTTAAAGCTCCTCAAAACGACCACGACTCTCAAACTGAGTCTTCTCCACCATTAAGTTCCGTAGAACCTAACTAAAGTAACTTCGACGCACCTCCATTTTGCCTAAAATACCAAGTTAAGTCAAGGGTATTTTTGCTAATTTTTTGTCAATAAGTGTTTATACATATTATGTGTTGACATTGAGGCCTAAAAAAGGTTAAATTTGCAGGTATTCTGAGAAAAAACAGCAGTTTTTAAGCGAATTTAAGCAGTTTTTTGGGATATTTATGGTTAAAATTACTCTGCCTGACGGCAGCATCAGGGAAACGGCCGAAGGAACCACGGCTGGACAAATAGCAGAAATTATTGGTGCCGGGCTGGCAAAAGCGGCTTTGGCGGCAAAAATCAACGGTCAATTGCAGGATCTTTCAACTCCTATCAATTCAGATAGCGAACTGTCAATCCTTACCAGCAGAGACGATGAGGGGCTCGAAGTAATGCGCCATAGCTGTGCTCATATCATGGCTGAGGCGATCTGCAGTATTTGGCCCGAGGCAAAGCTTGTATATGGGCCGACAGTTGAGGACGGCTTTTATTATGACATCGATCTGGATGAGACGATCAGGCCGGACGACTTCGAAAAGATCGAAAAGAAAATGGCAGAGATAATTAAAAGTGACAGCCCGTTTGTGAGAGTTGAGTTGGGCCGTGACGAGGCTTTGGCCAAACTCGCCGATGATAAGTATAAGACTGACAATATCAATCGGGCCAATGGTGATGTGATGAGTTTTTATTCACATGGCGACGGCTTTGAAGATCTCTGCAGGGGCCCGCATATTCCGAGTACCGGTAAGTGCGGGGCGTTCAAAATAATGAGCGTGGCAGGGGCCTATTGGCATGGTGATCCTACACAAAAAATGCTGCAGAGAGTTTATGGTACCTGCTGGGCGAACAAAAAAGCTCTCGATGAATATCTAAATTTTCTCGAAGAGGCTAAGAAGCGTGATCATCGTGTTATCGGTAAGCAGCTTGATCTTTTCAGTTTTCAAGATGAAGGGCCGGGCTTTGCATTTATGCACGCCAAGGGGATGGTTCTCTGGAATGGTATTGTTGACTATTGGCGGAGCGTTCATCGCCGTTATGGATACAACGAGATAAAGACGCCTATCATTCTTAATGAAAAGCTTTGGCATCAGAGCGGCCATTGGGATAACTATAAAGAGAATATGTATTTCTCAGAGATCGACGGGACAGGTTATGCTATCAAACCTATGAATTGTCCCGGCGGTTGTCTTGTGTATAAAAACCGCAGGCATTCATATAGAGAGTTTCCATTGAGAGTTGCCGAGCTTGGCCTGGTGCATCGACACGAAGCAAGCGGTGTTATGCACGGGCTCTTTAGGGTTAGGCAGTTTACCCAGGATGATGCCCATATATTCTGTACACCTGATCAGATCGAAGCTGAGATAATTGGTGTTATAGATCTGATCTTCGAGATGTACAAAGCATTTGGTTTTGAAGATTTCCATATCGAGCTTTCGACCCAGCCTGAAAAGCATATCGGTTCACAGCAGATATGGGATACCGCGACAAAAGCCCTTGAAAACGCACTCAAACACAAAGAGATCGATTACCAGGTCAATCCCGGTGACGGGGCTTTTTATGGTCCGAAGATTGACTTTCATATCAAAGACTGTCTAAAGCGTTCGTGGCAGTTAGGTACTATCCAGCTTGATTTTTCGATGCCGGAAAGATTCGGCCTGGTCTATACGGACAAGGACAATACCGAAAAGACCCCGGTTATGATTCATCGCGCTGCGCTCGGTGCATTCGAACGTTTTTTAGGTATTCTTATCGAACACTACGGCGGAAATATGCCGTTGTGGCTGGCCCCGGAACAGGTCAGGATACTCCCGATAAGTGAGAAGACCAACGACTATGCAGAAAAACTGAAATCGAGATTTTTCGAGGCCTCGCTGAGATGTGAAATTGACGATTCAGATGAGAAGATCGGGGCAAAAATTGCCAAAGCGCACTCAGAAAAGGTGCCTTATATGCTGGTAGTAGGGCCTAAAGAGGCCGAATCAGATAGCGTGAACGTCAGGATGCAGGGCTCAAAAGACAGCAAAACCATTACAACCGATGAGTTTTTGAAAATAACTGAAAAGAAAATTGCCGATAAAGATTCAGATTTGGTATTCTGAACAAGGATATGATTATTAAGGCAGATTTGCCGTTAGGAAATTATTGTTAATTGAAAGGAGCATTTGCTTGGCAAAAGACGATAAGCGTTTGAAAGTTAATGAGCGTATCCGGGCTGAAGAAGTCCGGTTAATTGACCAGGATAATAATCAGGTGGGTGTAATTGAAAAATTCCGAGCGTTAGGGATGGCTCGAGAAGCCGGGCTTGACCTTGTAGAGGTTGCGCCGACAAGTAATCCTCCTGTATGTAGAATAATGGATTATGGTAAATATCTTTACCAGCAGAAGCGTAAGCTTCGCGAGGCACATAAGAAGCATAATTTCCATGCGGTTACCTTAAAGGAAATCCGGCTGCGTCCGGAGACAGACCCGCACGATCTGGAGATCAAGGTCAAGCATGCCCGTGAATTCATCGAGAAGGGCCATAAAGTCCAGTTCACGATATTCTTCAGGGGCAGACAGATGCTGCATCAGGACCGTGGGCATGAGATATTAAAGCAGATATCCGAGACGATGGAAGACATTGCCAAGATCGAAAAACCAGGTAAAATGTCGCATCGCAGGATGACCCTGACGGTTGCTCCTAAATAGTTAGAAGCCATCCCAAAACCTCGATCTACTGCAATTGGCTGCAAAATTCGAGGTCTGCGTTGTCGGCTAAAAACGTTCTCAACGTATTTCAATACGCTTGCGAGCCTTTTTCGCCTCCAGGCTTGTCCTCGAACTTTTCGCACAATTTCGTAACGAACCAAGTTTTGGGATGGCTTCTAGAACAGTTTGGTTTCATAGGCAGATATTGCCGGGCAGTACGCTGATTTTGCCGGTCGAGAAAAAATCTTGATTAGGTGTTGACCGGACGGTGCAAATCTATTAGATTACTCGTTTTACGTTAATTCGAAGATAATTTCAGGGGTAGTACTCTATGGCTAAACACAAGACCCATAAGGGTTTAAAGAAAAGAGTCAAAGTTACCGCATCCGGCAAGGTAAAGCATAAACGCTGTAACGGCGGGCATTTAATGAGTTGCAAGAACGCCAAACGCCGCAGACGTATCGCATCGGACGGTATCATGAGCGAAGTAGAATGTAAGAAAATAAGGATCGCTCTGGGACAGTAGCGTCCTCGTTTTGTTTTTTCGCCTGCTTCTCGGCTAGATATCGGCTGCCGCTAGCGGGCAATAATTAAGATTTGAAAGGAAAGCTGATATGCCACGCGTAAGAAAAGGTGCAGCAAGGCACCAGGCAAAGAAGAGAGTTCTCAAGGCAGTCAAAGGCCACAGGGGAGCGGCTGGAACCAGATATCGTAAAGCTAAAGAAGCTATGGTTCGCGCTCAGGTAAACGCTCGTGTTGGCCGTAAGCTCAAGAAGAGAGATTTCAGAGGGCTGTGGATCATCCGTTTAAGTGCAGCTTGCAGGCAACGCGGTATTCGTTACAGCCAGTTCATTAACGCTCTGAAGAAGGCCAATATCGAGCTGAACAGGAAAATGCTCAGCGAGATCGCTATCGCTGATCCGGCGGGATTCGACGCTATCGTCGAGGCTGCTAAAGTCGCTCAATAAACCAGGCTTCGAACAGAAACAATGCTCGAACAATTTGAAAAAATCGGCAAAGAGGCGATTTCCGACCTCAAAAAGGTTCGTGATTTAAAGGGCCTGGAAGAGTTCCGCATTAAATACCTTGGCAGAAAAGGTCAAGTTACACAGATGCTTAGTCAGATCGGCAAGGCTGAACCTCAGGAACGGGCCAGCGCTGGGCAGTTGGCTAATAATGTTAAAAAGCAAGTCACAGAGGCTTTCGAAAAGTTGAAACAATCGTTGTCGCTTTCGGCTAAAGAGCAAACCGGAGAATTGGTAGATGTGACGCTTCCGGGGCTCGAGCCGCAAGTCGGGAAGATGCATGTTATCACCCAGACGGTTAGCGAGTTACTTGAGATATTCAGCAGGATGGGATTTGCTGTTGAGTACGGCCCTGAAGTCGAAGATGAATGGCATAACTTTATAGCTTTAAATATTCCGCAGGAGCATCCGGCGAGGGATCCGCTGGACAATTTTTATATAGATAATAACGTGCTTTTGCGTACCCAGACATCGACAATACAAATCCGGGTGATGGAGAATCAGAAACCTCCTATTCGTGTAGTTGCGCCTGGTCGAGTTTACAGACCAGATACAGTTGATGCAACGCATATGTATATGTTCCATCAGCTCGAAGCCCTTGTTGTGGATGAGGGTGTGACGATGGTTGATATGAAAAGTACGATCAATCAATTCATCCATGCTTTCTTCGGCCAGGAAATTCAATGGCGGCTGCGGCCGAGTTTTTTCCCGTTTACCGAACCGAGTGCGGAGGTTGATCTGCTCTGGATCAACAAGGAGGGGCAGGAAGAATGGATGGAAGTTGGCGGTTGTGGAATGGTCGATCCTAATGTTTTTGACGCTGTGAATATAGATAGCGAAAAATATACAGGCTGGGCGTTCGGTTTTGGTATAGAGCGGCTGGCTATGAGAAAATACGGCATTAATGATATCAGGCTGTTGTTCGAAAACGATCTGCGTTTTCTCAAACAGTTCTAAATGAATTTGTTAAATGGTAACTGGTTAAATAGTTAATTTACAGGAAATGAGCTGACAGCCTAATTTAGTCAATTAACAAATTAACCAGTTTATGAACTTTTGTGATTTTTGTACCTTTTGTGGCTATTGAATTGAGTATTGGAGCGGTGTGGCTTTGACTCGAAAAGGAATAATTCTGGCAGGCGGCAGTGGTACACGGATGTATCCAATTACAAAGGCCATCAGCAAACAACTTATACCGGTCTATGACAAGCCCATGGTCTATTATCCGTTGACCACGCTTATGTTGGCGGGAATCACTGAGATACTTGTTATCAGTACTCCCGATGATCTTCCAATTTATCGAAGATTGCTTGGAGATGGTAACCAATGGGGGCTTAGCCTGGAATATGCCGAGCAACCCCGTCCGGAAGGATTGGCTCAGGCGTTTATAATCGGCAAGGAATTTCTAAACGGCAGTTCAGTTTGTTTGGTTCTTGGTGATAATATATTTTACGGACACGGCCTGGTTGAATCGTTAAATAATGCCATGCAGCGAGAGTCGCAAGCGACCGTATTCGGGTATCTTGTAAAGGATCCCCAGCGTTATGGTGTGATTGAATTTGATGATAGCGGTAAGGTTATATCAATCGAAGAAAAACCGAAAGAGCCTAAATCAAATTATGCGGCTGTTGGGCTTTATTTCTATGATGAACACATTTGTGAGATTGCCGATAGTATCAAGCCTTCGTGGCGAGGTGAACTTGAAATAACTGATGTGAACAACGTTTATTTGCAGGATGGAAGCCTGCAGGTAGAACTTCTGAGCAGGGGTATAGCATGGTTGGATACCGGGACCGCTGAGTCTATGATACAAGCGACAAATTTTGTTCAGACAGTTCAGCAGAGACAGGGCTTGATGATAGCCTGTCCGGAGGAGATAGCATATCGCAAGGGATTGATAGATGCCGAGCAAGTGATGAAACTTGCAGGGCCACTGGCGAAAAATAACTATGGAAAATATCTGATGGATCTGGTTCAGGGTAAATTTAAATGAAGATAACCCAACCTAAGCTTAATGACGTTGTTGTGATAGAGCCAGATGTTTTTGGTGACCATCGGGGCTGGTTCTTGGAAACTTATAGTTTAAATCGCTATAAACAAGAAGCTGGGGTAGAGGAAGTTTTCGTTCAGGATAATTTTTCCTTTTCGCAAAAAGGAATACTCAGGGGGCTTCATTTTCAAAATCCTCAGGCGCAGGGAAAACTTGTTCAGGTTCTATCCGGTGAAGTTTATGATGTTGCTGTCGATATTCGTGTTGGATCACCTGATTTTGGTAAGTATCACGGAGAAATTCTTTCTGATTCAAACCACAAACAGATGTATATACCAGCCGGTTTTGCTCATGGATTTTGTGTGCTGAGTGAGACCGCAATCTTTTCATATAAGTGCACGGATTATTACGATCCTTCTGCGGAGTCCGGGATAATCTGGAACGATCCTGATATTGGGGTCGATTGGCCGATAAACGATCCTGTGCTATCGACAAAAGACACCTCTTGTCGGCTTTTAAGAGACATACCGCAGGATAAGCTGCCGCAGTATAAAGGATAAATATGAGCAGCAGGGGAACAACTGTAGCAATACTTGGCGGTAAAGGCATGCTGGGGACGGATCTTGCACAAGTGTGTGCTGATAGAGGGTTTGAATTTAGAATATTCGACCTGCCTGAATTTGACATTACTGATAAACAGCAACTTTCTGATGCTGTAGATCCCTGTGATATGGTTGTTAACTGCGCAGCATATACTAATGTCGATGGCGCCGAGAGTGAAAAAGAATTGGCTTATAAAGTTAATTGTGATGCTGTTGGGCAGCTTGGTCAGTTAGCTGAAAAAGCCGGCAAATGGATTTTGCATATCAGTACTGATTTTGTTTTTGATGGCAATTCTAATGAGCCATATATCGAAACTGACAAAACGAATCCTGTCAATGAATACGGCAGAAGTAAACTTGCAGGTGAGCAGGCTCTTATTAAAAGCGGTTGCAATTATACTATAATGCGAGTCGAATGGACATATGGGAAAGCCGGCAATAATTTTGTTAAGAAAATTATTACTCGTGCCGGAGAAACAGGCAAGCTTAAAGTTATTGATGACCAGGTCGGCTCGCCAACTTCCACCAAAGAAGCAGCTAAGGCTATATGTGACCTTATTGAGCAAAAGCCAAAGCCACGGGTATTATTTCATTTTGCCAACTGCGGCTATGTTAGCAGATATGAAATGGCCAGGTTTATAGTTGAAAAGCTTGGGATGGATGTCAAGGTAACAGCTTGTAAAAGCAGCGATTTTGTGACTCCAGCAAAAAGGCCTTTGAACAGTTGTTTCTGTTGTGATAAAATTTCTCAGTTGCTGCACGAACCCATCAGACCTTGGCAGGAGCCTTTAGAAGAGTATTTGAGGATTTTATGAGAAATATTTTAGTAACAGGTGGCGCCGGATTTATCGGCAGTAATTTTGTTAGAATGATACTCGAAGAGCAGAAAGATTGCTTCGTAGTAAACCTTGATAAGCTGACCTATGCCGGGAATCTTGAGAATCTGAAGAAATATAAAGAGCATTCTAATCATCATTTTGTAAAGGGTGATATTTGTGACGGCAAGCTTGTAAAAAAGCTTATCGATGAGTTCAATGTTGACGCTATAGTAAACTTTGCTGCTGAAAGTCATGTTGACCGCTCAATCGAAGAGCCGAAAGTTTTTATCGATACTAATGTAGCCGGGACGCTGATTCTATTAGAAATAGCAAGAGATAAAGAGCTTGAGAGATTTGTACAGGTCTCTACTGACGAGGTTTATGGTTCGTTAGGCCCCGAAGGGGTGTTTACGGAAACGACACCACTTAGTCCAAATTCACCTTATTCTGCAAGCAAGGCCGCAGCAGATCATTTTGTAGCAGCTTTTGGGCATACATGGGGGATCAGATACAACATTACAAGGTGTTCGAATAATTACGGGCAATATCAATTCCCGGAAAAAATGATACCTCTGATGATAAATAATGCACTGAACAATAAAGATCTGCCTGTTTATGGTGATGGGCTTTATGTTCGGGATTGGCTTTATGTGTATGACCACTGCACAGCAGTGTGGAAGATTTTGACAGAAGCTACGCCGGGAGAAATTTATAACATCGGCGGTTGTAATGAGAAAACAAATCTCGAAGTTGTTGGCATTATTCTGGAGAGATTAGGTAAACCTGATTCGCTCATAAAGCATGTTAAAGATAGACCGGGTCACGACCGTCGATATGCGATTGATGCTACAAAGATAATTAATGAATTAAGCTGGGAGCCTTCAGTTACTTTCGAAGAGGGAATCATAGAGACCATAGATTGGTATCTTAATAATAACGATTGGCTTGAAAGTGTAGTCTCTGGTGACTATCAAAAATATTACGAGTCAATGTACAAAGACAGATAATTCTACATAGGATCAGCATTCATGGATGGGTTAGTAAAAGGTAAGGCTACTATCTGCTTAGTCAATTATAAAACCTTTGAATTTACACGGCTTTGTCTTCGCAGCATCCGTAAATTCACGAATTATCCATATGAAGTTATCGTAGTTGATAATGATTCTCAGGACGAGTCTTTAGAGTATCTACGTTCCTTGAAATGGATTGAACTTATTGAGCGTAAGGCTGAGCCTAATGAGCCTGGCGGTGGTTATTCTCATGCAGTAGCTCTGGATGTTGGATTAGAAAAATGCCGTACGGAATTTTTTATTTCGCTTCATTCGGATGTATTTGTACAGCGGTCCAACTGGATAGCTGACCTTATGAAGTATTTTGACGGTGATGAGAATCTAGCATGTGTAGGGACAGGCAAAATAGAATTGATGCCTTTATGGCGAATATGGCTGAAAAATAAATTCGACCTTAAGGCTTTACAAAGAAAAATACTCCGCACACCGGATCCAAGTTTTAAGTTCAAATATTTTAACCGGACGATATACAGCATCTACCGCACAGAAGTGTTAAAAAAGCATAATCTGACATTCTTTATGGGTAGAGACAAGGGAATGACCGCAGGAAAAAAACTTTATTTTGAGCTGCTTGAAAAGGAGTATAAAACCGTTGAATTACCTCAGCGGATAGTCGGCAAGTATGTGTTACATCTTGCCCATGCGACACAAGCTGTTAATCCTAATGAGTTTTCGCTGAAAAAACATACTCTGGCAAAGTATCGCAACCAATTTGAAAAGATAATGTCCTCAGGGCTGTTGCAGTCTATAGCTGCTGATGAAACGATGGATAGTTAAAATGAAGCTATTGGTAATCAGTAATAATCCTGACAGGCCCAGCTTTAGGCAGCGTATCGGAATATATCTCGATCTACTTAAAGAGAGCAATATAGAATGTGATGTTCAAAAACTTCCAAGGTATTACCTAAAAAGATGGAAACTTTTCAAGACCGCGAAAAATTATGATGCGGTATTTCTCCATAAAAAGGCACTTAATCTGTTTGATGCGCGTATCTTAAGGTCTAATGCAAAAAAAATTATTTATGATTTTGATGATGCGATAATGTTCAGCCCTCATAAGCCTCAGAGTGACGATAAATCGCGTATGAGAACTTTTAGGAGGACGGCTAAGTTGGCTGATATAGTTATAGCCGGTAATGACTACCTCGGCAAACATGCAACAGGATTTAATGATAATGTAATGGTATTGCCTACCGGTCTTGAGCTTGATGAATACAAGATAGATGTTGCCAAAACAGATGATGGCAAAATAAGGCTTGTTTGGATCGGCAGCAAATCAACACTTAAATATCTTGCCGAGCTAAAACCTGTTTTTGAGGAGGTCGGCAGCAAATGTGACAATGTAATTTTGCGAATAATAGCCGATGACTTTATAGATTTAGAGAACATGCCTGTCGAGAAATACCGGTGGTCAAGGGAAAGTCAGGCTGGGGACTTAATGGAATGTGATGTCGGCTTGGCGCCGTTGCCGGACAACAGGTTTACACGGGGCAAATGCGGATTTAAGATATTGCAGTATTTTGCTGCTGCTTTGCCGGTAGTTGCTTCACCTGTAGGTGTTAATAGAAAGTTTATAGATGAAAGTGATGCTGGAATATTAGCAGAAGGGAATAAAGAGTGGTCTGATTCATTATTGAAAATGATCGAAAGTAAGCAGGTTAACGCGATGATGTCACAAAAAGGCAGAGGATATGTTTGCAGTTATAATTCAAAAGTTTTGGCGAAAAAATTAACCGAACTTTTCAATATTAAAGCCTTATAATGGGCCGAAAATGAATGAACGAACTGATAATAAAAATAGATATTGAAGAAATATTGGCTGGTAATGGCCCAGTGATTATCGACCTTGGCTGCGGAAACAGAAAAGAGCCGGGTGTCGTTGGGATAGATGTTGTTGATATGCCGTGTGTTGATATAGTGGCTGATCTGGAAAATGGGCTCGGTTTTTTACCTGATAAATGTGTAGATGAGATACATTGCAGAAGCGTCCTTGAGCATTTGGAGGACTTCGAGCAGTTGATCCGTGAGATAGTTCGTGTTTTGAAGGTAGATGGTATAGCGCATGTTTTTGTTCCTCATTTTTCAAATCCATATTATTATTCAGATTACACACACAAATGCCATTTTGGTTTATACACGTTTTATTATTTTGTTGATAAAAACAGCCAGCTTAGAAGGAAAGTACCTACGTTTTACAGCGATATCAGAATCAGGATTATTAAAATGAGATTAAAATTCCGGTCTCCTTTCTGGTTCTGTAATAAGATAAAAAAGTTATTTGGCTGGTTTGTTAATCTGACGAGTTTTTCAAGAGAATTTTATGAGCAGTCCCTATGTTACATATTCCCTTGCGATGGTATAGAAATTGAGTTTTCACCAGTTGATGTGGCGAAGAAACAGGTGGGAACCGGCTAAAACATTTTTTTCAGCCGATCTATGTCTTTCTTTTTTCTGTTTGCGAAAAGCAGTGCGGTCTTATGGATTATCATTGCGTCAAGGTCAGTGATGTAAAGCAAACCGTCCGCAATTAGGATATTTGAACCTTTGAGATCACCATGAGTAAGTCTATTTGCATGAAAAGAAGCTATGATGTCTTTTACTTTCTTTTCAATAAAGCTTTTGTTTTTAAAATCGGAGGTAGTACTCTGATCATTAAAGATAGTATTGAGATTCTTACCTGGTATATATTTAGTTATAATATATGAATTCCAGAGCAACTTGCCTTTATATCTTTCTATATAACACAAAGGCTCGGGTGTGTTTATTCCCAGCATTGTAAGTCTATGAGCATTTAGCCATGAATGACGAGCGCGGGATTTCTTAATAGTATGACGGAACGAATGGAAGATGCTTTTGTGATTATAGCGTTTTATGACAGTGTCAAAGCCGTTGACATTTACTCTGGATACATAGCAGGTGTTGCCCAACTTGAGAATATCTCCATTATCCATCAATTCGTCAATTTTTAAGGCCAAAGCCTCCTGTTTGACAGCTTCATAAAAATATCTCTCTGAAACAGTGATGGTATTATTGCTGATTTTTTTAATATACCTAGTGCTGGTTCTGAGAGATTTTTTGAGTTGGCGATCAATCTCTTTTTTCATGTGCTTTTTCAGATACTTTTTGATATGCCTTGTATCCTTTTCATCGAATTGCCAACCTCTATGGTTGGCGTATTCGTGATAAATACCACTGCTATCTCTGAGTTTTTCTGGAATGTACCAGCTTACTGTTGCAAGTTGTTGAAGGCTATTTGGTCTATCGAGTGGATATTTGTGAAATGCCATACCGGTAGGGTCCAGCGCATAAATAGTATCATCAGAAAAAAGAAAATTTCCTAAATGAAGGTCTTTCTGCATAATGCCGGCTTCATTTAATTTGGCTACATAGCTACCGATTTTTTCGACAAGTTGGAGTTTCTTTTCATTCGAATCGCAATTATAATAAGTTGAAATAGCTGGAGAGGAATTGTTGATATATTCAATCACCATGATCCATCGACCATTTTTTGTTTTGCCGAATGAATACAGCTTTGGAACATTAAAACCTTTTTCGTTCAACCTTTTGAAGCCTTGCCATTCTTTAAGCAGTTTAGTTTTGCCGGCAAGGCTGGTCGAGAATATCTTGATAAGTACATCATTACCAAGCAAAGAACCTTTGTAAACCTGGCGTTTACCTGGCACATCTCGCAAAAGCTGATCGCAAACAACTGTGCAGGTTTTTCGATTAGGCAGGATGCAGTTAATTGTTAATTTGAATGGTGATTCAGCCATAAATAGGTATTGCTCAAAAATTAGTAACCAACAATTATAATACCGAGTTTATCAGCAAGCTTAATAGTTTCTTCCTTATCAATTATGATAGTTTTTTCAGCTTCGACAACCAGGCATTTAGCTTTATTATCTGCCAGTGCCTTGATCGTATCCGGGCCGACACAAGGCACGTCGAATCTCATGTCCTGATTTGGCTTTGCTGTTTTGACGAGTGTCCATACTCCGGCCCGGCAAAGTTGTCCGGCCCGTTCGATCATTTTCGCAGTGCCCTCTATTGCTTCTACTGCGATTACTTCTCGCTCTTTAACAGCAATGGCCTGGCCGATATCCAGTTCTCCCATTTGCTTTACTATGGGCCAGGCGAATTCTATATCGTTTTTGATCGATGATGAAGGGCCGTTTTGGGTCATAGTTCCTTTAGTAGCTAAATGTTCCCTGCAGTACATAGTTGAGTCCTCCAGGATAATATTAGCGCTGGCCAACTCGTCAGCCAGAGCACAGAGCAGTGTATCGTTTCTTCTGTCCTTACCACGCATTCGCCAATACCATATTTTAAAGGCGCGCCAATCGGGCAGATATTTTAATATTCTAAATGGAGTATATATCCTGCTTTTTCTGACACGGCCGACCATTACGGTGCGTGTTACATTGTGTTTTCTTAGCTTTCTGATCCACGTACCTGGTCTTGCGATAGGAACCCGACAGAAAACATCAACCTCTTGCTCAAGTTCGGAGGATGCGTTTTCAGCTAATCCTGCACAAATAACCTTGAGCCCGGCCTTTTTGGCGCCGTGTGCGACCAAAAAAGGCAGTCTTCCCTGACCTGCAATTAAACCGAGAACATTCGGATCACTCATTTTATTTCAATAGAACTAAATGCGAATAAATCACTCTTCAACCTGGCCCAGCACTTCGCTTAACTGCTGCACCTTCTCCTTAAGCTTTTTGATATTGCGTCTCATATCGGGCAGATACTGTATCATGCTGTATGCTCGTTTGCCGACATTAGCGTCAATAGCCGGCGCTCCTAAAATCGCCTTATTATCCCCCACACTGTTTATGACACCGGCTTGGGCTGCGATCATTACTTTGTTTCCGATATTGATATGGCCAACGATACCAACCTGAT
>JANQHJ010000104.1 GCA_028282745.1 Sedimentisphaerales bacterium
TCGATAAATGTAAAATAAATTATCTCTCCCATAGTAATACTTCGCCGTCCCCAAAACTACCGCCACAGGAACATCGGGACAATCTTCGACTTTATCAAATATTCTCCCCTCAGCCGTCGAACCTACATGACTGTCCACACAATAAAGAAAACCAGTACCGCAAACAACTAAAACTGCGAGAATTTGCAGCCTTTTCCGGGTAACCTTGGGAAGAAGAGATTTTATTTTGAGACTTAATTCGTGAAACTTCATGATCATCTCATCGGCTAATTAAGGTTTAGAAGATGATTTTTTCATTTTTCGCTTGACACTTAACATTTCTCAATGTATAATATCCAACAAACATCACAAAAAAGCTAATTTGCACTTAAAATACTAACAAACGCCGCACCTTATACCTAAGTTGCGGTGTATACAGATTATATTCACGTTGCGAGTAGTTTGCTGGCGAAGCGGAAATAAGAAGAAAAAAAATGAAAATCCCTATTAACTTAAAACTGAAAACTAAGAACTCAAAACTGTTGGGCATTTTTGGCAAAATACAAAGTGTCCAACTACACCTTTTTATGCAAAACGAACCCAATTTTTACACGCTTTTGGCAGGCTTAGTTTTTATAAATTAAGGAGATACATCAAAACTACATTTTTGTAGAAAGCCAAAAACGAACCCAATTTAAAGCAGATTTGACTTTTAAGGCTTATTTAACTAATATCCTGCAATGGAAAAAGAAAACATACAAGCGGCAAGTAACGGGCGACGAGATACGATTCGCATTTTAGGTATTGAGACCAGTTGTGACGAGACAGCTGCTTCTATCATAGCCGACGGCAAGGTAGTTCTCTCGTCAGTAGTGGCCAGTCAGGCCAAACTTCATGAGAAATACGGCGGTGTTGTGCCGGAAATAGCCTCCCGGGCTCATATAGAAAAAATCTATCCCGTTATTAGCGAGACTATCGAGCAGGCCAATCTAACAAAAGACGATATCGATGCCATTGCAGTCGCTAATCAGCCCGGCTTGACTATCGCCCTTATCGTCGGAGTTACCGCGGCTAAGACCCTGTCATTCGCATGGAACAAACCACTGATCGGCATTAACCACATACACGCCCACATGCAGTCGGCTATCATGGACGCTGAGGACTTCGAGGCCCCCGCCGCTGCTTTAATCGTATCGGGCGGCCATACGAGTTTGTACAACTATCAAAGCCCGCTTAAACCAGAGTTATTAGGCAGTACGATCGACGATGCAGCCGGCGAGGCGTTCGACAAGGTAGCTATGATACTCGGCTTGCCCTACCCCGGCGGGCCATCCATTGAGAAGGCCTCGAAAGATGGCGATCCAAAGGCGAGAAATTTCCCACGCACAATGCTGGACAAAGACTCACTGGATTTTTCGTTCAGCGGAATAAAGACCGCTGTGCTTTACCATTGCCAGGGCCAGAACATGAAGGGCCATAACAAAGCCGCCTCCATGAGCAAACAGGAAATAGCCGACATCGCAGCCTCTTTCCAGAAAGCTGTTGTCGATGTGCTTGTCAAAAAGACACAACGGGCTGCCGACAGGATAGAAGCGAAGTCTGTCCTTATCGGTGGTGGGGTCGGGGCCAATACGGTGCTGCGAAACGCGATGCAGGATATGTGTGACGCCTCGGGTCGTAAACTGCTTATCGCTCCAAAACGATATTGCACCGACAACGCTGTTATGGTAGCCTCGTTAGCGTATCATAAATTTAAGGAAGGATTATTCGCGGATTTGTCACTCGAATCAAAAGCTACGGGATAAGATCATGGATATCGAAAAGATAACTAACATCCCACACTTGCCGCCCAGGGCAAAGGACGCTCATAAGGGCACATTCGGAAAAGCTATGATTATTGCCGGCTCGGTCGGCATGAGCGGAGCAGCTGCATTGGCAGGTAAAGCGGCCCTGCGCAGCGGAGCCGGCCTGGTAAGAATAGCTGTGCCAAAGAGCATACTGCCGACAGTCGCTTCCATCGAACCATCATATACTACGATCGCCTTGCCGGATGATACTAAAGGCCAAATATCCAAAAAGGCCCTTAACATCATAACCGAAAACATCATGGAAAATGATGTTGTAGCATTCGGTTGCGGAGTTGGACTAAGCCCCTCTGTTAGATCTATACTCGATATGCTAATAAGCCGGGAAAATCTAAAGCTTGTTATAGATGCCGACGGTCTGAATAATATATGCAAAATAAAGAACTGGCCTGAAATTAACAAAGCCGACCTGGTATTAACCCCTCATCCCGGCGAGATGAAAAGGCTATGGCAAGGCCTATACAGAGAACCACTGCCGGACGACAGATTAGAACAAGCTGTGCAATTAGCTCAAAGAACAAAAACAACCGTATTGCTTAAAGGTGCCGGCACCGTGGTTACGAACGGTAAAAAAGCATACATCAACACGACCGGAAATCCCGGCATGGCTACAGCTGGTTCGGGTGATGTACTAACAGGGATTATCGCTGCCCTCATCGGTCAGGGTATGAACAATTTCGACGCCGCTTCGTACGGCAGTTATATACACGGTCTGGCCGGCGATTTAGCAGCCGAGGAACTCGGCCGGATCAGCCTTATCGCGACCGACATCATTGACGCTTTGCCGGTTGCATTTAGCGAGCATGAACAATAATTTTTAGAAAGGTTAAAAAAATGTCAGAGAATCCAAAAGACTTCTTCAGGGAATTTAAAAAAGCTGCAACAAAGATGAACAAATTGATGCCGGATGCTGTCGGAGCCTTTGGTAATCTGTTTTCAAATACAATGGCTGAAGGTACAATTTCGCTAAAACACAAGGAACTTATCGCCTTGGGCATCGCTGTTGCTATCCAGTGCGAACCATGTATCCGCCTGCACACACAGAAGTGTCTTAATGCCGGCGCGACAAAGGAAGAAATTATAGAGGCCCTTGGTGTAACAATTATGATGGGAGGCGGGCCCGCTTATACACATATTCCTGTCGTAATAGAAACTCTTGAGGCTCTTCAGCAATAATATAGTCCTATATTTTCAAGTAAATTGCTGTCTCAAGCCGAAATTACTAATAACAAGGCCAGATTAACTTGTACGAAGATATGGATACGTTCTCAGATACCGGCCAAGAGAATAACAGTAGTGCTTTGCGGCTCAATAAGAAACTTATCGAGCTTAACGATTATCTTATGCGCGAAGGTATCAGCACGGTAGAAGTCGAGCATCTCGCAAAAATCGGCTTGATCCAGCTAAGAAAGCACAGGGATAAAACCTTCGTGGTTGATACTCCCGTCACCTCGTATGACCATAACGAACAGATCGACCGCGAAGTAGCAGAACTTATGGGGATTACAAATTTACCGACAATCGACGTAACAGAAGATGAATTGCCCGGGCAATCACCGGCTGAAAGTCTGGCTGCCAAGCTAAACGAATCAACTCAGCAAATTAAACAACCTAAGAACCCACTGCCATCATTAAGCGATGATCAGGATGACTCCCTGCCTCCCGGCTCAGACATTAAGCCGGGCCATATTGCAGATATGGTTAGCATGATGCTGCAGCGAGCTGAGCAACTACAAAACGAACAATCAAAGCCTGCAATTAAAGATATACCTCCAGCGAATGATCAAAAACAACCGCCTCCTCAGCAGAAATGCAAACTGACCGATGAGGTTTTAAATTGCATTGACAGACAACTTGATGAGATAGAACGAGGCTTAAGAGCCTGATCTACCATCATAGCCGAAGCGCTTTAGCAGCTTCCAGCCACACGGCAGCATCGCCGTCGCCAATAATGTTTTGATAATATCACCCGGTATGTAAGGTAGTAACGTAGCATTTAAAAGATCGCTGAAACTGTCATTTACTCTACCGGCACTAATGAGAAATGCGAACCAGCTAATACCGCAGAGCCAGATGCAGATATTACCCAGCAGCATGGCAAGTATAGTGGTTGCCGGCTTTCTATCCCAGCCGTGTTGCGACAGATACCCTACGATATACGCAGCAATTACAAATCCTATCAGGTATCCGCCTGTTGGCCCTAACAGCCACGCGATACCCGCTCCACCACCAAAGAAGACAGGCAGGCCTTCCACGCCTTCTATGATGTAAACCAGCATACACAGCGATGCCCTTTTCGCTCCATACAAGGCACTGAGCATCAACACGGCAAATGTCTGGCCGGTGATGGGAATCGGGCCATTAGCCCATAATGTTAATCTGGCGCTAAGCGCAATAAGAACCGTACCTGCTAATATAAGCGCCGTATCATATAATAACGCCGACTTTTGAAGTTTAGGCCTAAATACCTGTGCTACCGTCAATACCTGTCCATCCATAGTCGCAAATCCTTTATAATCAAAAAATTAACCTTAATTTTAATGCCCCTGATTATATTACAATCTGGCCCCAAGTCAAACTTCTTTATGCCGAGAACCTATAGAACAATCAACAATATTTCAGCGGCTATTTTAGAATTTAGATTGCTTTGTAGAAAAGAAGATTAAAGTCATTGCGAAGGAGCGATAGCGACTGTGGCAATCTTGATTTTCGAACGTTTAAGATTGCTTCGCTGCGGTCGCAATGACCTGATGTTACAACTTTTCTACAGAGCAAATTTAGATATCAGGATTTAGTATTTTTTACTGTATGTCCCATATTATCCACGCCCAAAACCAACACTGCCTGTATTGAAAATATTTTTAAATATTTTGCAATTCTGTTCGGTTTTTGTTTGGGTTTTTCGGGTTGGTTTACCGATAGAAATAATTACGCAGTTGATAACGGATTTTATGAGGCATAAAGATGGATCGAGACACAAACAGATACAGGATCGGGCCGGTATGCAGATTTGGCCCAGGCGGCGATTTCACCAGCAACTGGCCGGCAAATCCAAAAGACTATCTACAAGACAATGCGAATCCGCTCGGCAAGCTGCTTAATTCTATCGGTAAGCTCATCAGTTCCGCCCAGAACTCTAAAAAATACAGCGTGCAGCTAAGCACTGCTGACAATACCCCGTTACAGGAAATCATTGAAAATGGCCAACCAAAATCCAACACCTCGCCAGCTCCAGCTACTCAAGGCGATAATGACATTTGCGGACAGACACTGCTATTTGCCGACGATAGCGGAGCTGTCAAACGAACTGCAGTTAAGCCGAAGCACCGTGTTCGAACACATCGCAGAATTGCGAAGAAAAAGCCTGATCTGCGAATCGCCGGGCAAGGCTCGCTCTTTGAAGCCAACGCAAAAAGCGCGCAAACTGCTTAAGCAATTGGACAGCGTTTCTTCTCCAGAACCACAGATGCAAGGAGGTATCCCCCTTCTCGGCAAGGTCGCAGCTGGTGAACCTATAGAAGCTATACAACACAACGATTTATTATCACTCGGTGATTTTGGTGCCGGTGATGACATCTTCGCATTGCAAGTATCCGGCGATAGTATGATCGAAGAAGATATCCATGACGGAGATATTGTTATATGTAAAAAGAAAAACACGGCCAATAACGGTCAACTTGTAGTAGCTATAACCGACAGTGAAAACGCTACCCTTAAACGATTCTATAAAGAAAAATCCCGCGTCCGCCTGCAACCTTCAAACAGCAACTATGAACCGATATATAGCGACAATTGCAGAATAGAAGCCGTCGCCGTTGGAATGATAAGAAAATTTTAGGCGCCTGTTTGCTGCGATTTTTCCCGGCGTTTTTTGAGATAATTCACCCAGTTCCGCCACGCTGATATATAAACATCGCCTGATGTTAAAAAGCCATCATTATGACTACCGGAAATCTCCACAAACTCTTTAGGCCCATTAGCCTCGACAAATAATCTCCGGCCGAACTCATAAGGAACTACATTATCTTCAGGGCTATGTATTATCATAACAGGACACTTTATATTCTTTAAATAATCGATAGTCGCATATCGGTATTTAGCAAAATACTTCACCGGCAGATACCAGTAGAATTTTCTGCCCATATCAACATAAGAAGTAAATGCACTTTCCAGCACTATTGATGCAGCAGGAACTTTAGAAGCGAGCTCGGCAGCGATACTGCCGCCTAAGCTTTTACCGAGTACTATAATATTGTTCGGATCGATCTTCTTTTCTTCGGTCAGCCATTGATAGGCTGTCATCGCGTCGATGTAAGTCCCATTCTCGGTAGGCTTGCCCTGGCTTTTACCGTATCCGCGGTAATCAAAAATAAAGCAACTGATGCCGAGCTTATAGAAAATATTTATACTGTCGAGCCGGTGCATGATGTTACCACCATTGCCGTGGCAAAAAAGAATTGTAAATTGTGAATCAGGAGCCGGAATATACCAGCCGTTCAGCAACAGGCCATCCGTGGTCTGCATTGTCACATCTTCATAGTCAATTCCAAGCTCATTTGGGTTGTAGAAAACGTTTTTAACCGGACAGTAAAGGAATTTTGACTGCAGCAGGAAAAGCAAAACAGCAGGTACTGCGTAGAGTACAACAGCTAACATAAAAATCCAAAATAACACCTTCAATACCATGTAATATTCCTTTGCCGCCAAATGTACAATATCAATACATCGGCAATATTTTAGTTTGTTCTGGATTTTATGACAATAATCATAATGTAAGCTATTTAACACCTTTGAACATTATATTAAATCGCACCTTGACATATTATTGTATATATGTACAATATGTATACATGCGTGAGGATCACAAATTTCAGCGAAAGGATGGGCATATGAAGCTTAATATAAAAATACTCATTGTGATCATAATTCTATCATCACTTCTATCCATACCCTGCTATTCAAGTAAAAGCAAACTTGTAACACAAAAAGGGTGCTGCAAATTAAAGATCATTTCAACTGAGCCCAATTCACCTGCGCAACTCAAGGCTGGACAAAAAGCATATGTTAATTTCAAATACAACATGGGTGAATATGATTCAGTTCAGATATGGGTAATGCCTCGCACTAACGGTTCAGATAATAAACGAGGTGTTTACCATTGCTCACCTGTCTATAATAAATATGATGGTAGTAAGGACACGATAAAAGGCTATTTTTTATTCAATGAGTCTGCTGAAGTTGATGAAGTCATCATACGAATGAAGGATGTCAAAAGTGGGGAATATGTTTGCGTTGCCAAGAAAAAGGTTGATCTTAAATGGCACAGTCACAATAAGGAAGAACCCACAGAGGAAACAGAAAGTACGGAGACCGCAACCTATATCATCGAGTTCACACCTATACTGCCACATAATCCTCGAACTGCCAGAGAGCTTCTCAGGGAATTTAATAGAAATCACTCTCTTAGAGTACGTACTCATCATTATAGAACTAAAGTCAGCGGAAACAAACTGTCGGGATTTATTTGCACTGACAATCCAGGCGACATGAAAGCTTTAACAGAAATGTTAAAGCACAATAAGCAATTAGAATTAACATCAGTCAGAGTTGCAACCCAGCAAGAATTTGAAGAACACCGCCGTCTTGGTCAACCATCACTGCCTACACCTGAAAATGAGCAGGAAAATCGCCTGGAAATTCTATCCACTGTACCAGCTTCACCGGCTGTTTTAAACGCTGGAGACAAATTCTATGTCAATTTCCGTTATACCTTAGGCTCATCTGAAAATGTTCAAATATGGGCAAGGCCGCAAACTAATGGCAGGAGAACACCCGGTTATGCAGCTCATGGTTCTGGCGGCTATAATAAAAAAGAAAAGGTAACCGGTATCGATCAGGGTTATTTCTTTTTCGACAAACCTACTAAGGTTGATGAAATCCTTGTTTATATGAAAGACATTAAAAGCGGAAAAACGGTTTGCTCTGTTAAGAAAAAAGTTGACTTGAAATGGATCGACTATAGTAAGCCTAAAGATATGAAAACGAGCAAAATTCAACCTAAATGTTCTTCTGGTAAATGTTCCGTATCTTCCTCGCCAAAGAAAGCTGAAGTCAAATCATCAAATCCTGGCTGTACAATTGAAATTCACAGATCAGGTGAGTTTGATAATAATATCTTTGATGAAATTAAAAAGGCACATGACAATTTATTTAAATCTGGCAAGAATAAAGGAGCACTTATTTATAGGGTCCGCTCGGAGGATGGGCAACTTGGTAGAAAACGTTATAATCATAGCAGAACAGAATTTCACTGGACAGGCAGAGGGAGAAGCGGCTATAAGTCCGGCAGTATTAATGAAGGTGAAATTACAGTCGTCTATGAAGTTCAGGGCCAGCCTGCTGAACTTCGCGTTTCTCACCCTGATTATCATGAATTCAAAAGGCCGATTATTTTTGAAAAGCAAAAGATGATAGTATGGGATGATATCGTTTTAAATCGAGTTACCGATGAGACCTCATGCACTATTAAGGGCACAGTTCAATTGGAAGATGATGTAAATCCAAACGGGATTCTTGTTTCAAGCGGAAATACTTCAACTTTTGTTGATAAAGAAGGTGACTTTGTACTAAAGGGCCTTCGGTCTGGAGAAGTAAGAATAAACGCACGAAGACCCGGATATTTCGGGCTCTTCGGTAGAGTAAATATAACCAAAGGTGAAACTAAACAATTCAATCTAAAAGGATACCGCATCAGGAAAGCTAAAGTAAAGTGGGTATATCAACCTGATGGTTCAAAAAATTTTACAAATGAGAATGTTATCGAAGGAACTGCTATAATCGAGGACAATGCATTAGACAGAATCAGTTTTTCAGAGGGCTTTAGTCAGGTCTGCAGGGAGAGTGATTTCCTCTTGTATCAAAGTAAAAACAATCTGTATATTAAGAACTTTGACGTTTGCGGAAGTAATGGCCCTGCTATCTTTGAAGCAAACAACACACTTGATAAATTAAAAGAAGCACCCAATTTCAATTACACAGATAATACCCACACACTCAAAGTCGGGAAGGTTTTTGTCTTTCGCTGCTATGACGGTGAGCATTATGCAAAAATGGAAGTGCTCGATATAATCGGCGATTAGCTGTAACCGGAAATAACTTGCCGGTTCCTGTTCCGGCTCATACAATAGCGGTTATGAACAGAAGAAAGACGAAAACTGTTAAGGCTGGGCCTGTTCGGATCGGCTCAAAATGGCCAATCGTTATCCAGTCGATGACGAATGTGGCTACGCAAGATGTAAATAAGTGCATCAGGCAGATCAACACCTTAGCAAAAGCTGGTTGCGATTTAGTCAGAGTGGCTGTACCGACAAAGAATGATTCAGCGGCCTTTTCCAGAATAGTTCAGAAAGTCAAAACCCCACTGGTAGCAGATATACATTTCGCAGCTAACCGGGCGATTGAGGCTATCGAAGCCGGGGCGGTCAAGATAAGGCTCAATCCCGGCAATATAAAAAAGAGACAGGATATTGAGCGTATTATAGATGCTGCCAAAATGCACAAAGCCGCTGTCAGGATAGGGATCAACGAGGCGAGCATCAGGGACCTTAAAAAGATAGATGTACCATTGAACAAACGTACATCGCTAATGCTGAAAAGGATGAGAAGCTATACGAGTATTTTTGAGAAGAGAAATTTCACTCAGCTCGTTCTTAGCATTAAAAGCGCCGATCCGGGCAGGACAATAGAAATCAACAGGGTAATAAGCGATAAGTTTAATTATCCTATCCATATCGGGCTTACACATGCCGGATTACTCGATGATGCTCAAATACCATCTGCGGTTACATTAGGGACGCTGCTTGCAGAAGGTATCGGTGACACCATAAGGGTAAGCATCGCTGGTAATCCAGTTAACGAAGTGAAGGTCGCAAAAGATATACTTATCTCACTGGGATTATATAAACGTGACGAGCCTGAATTAATCGTGTGTCCTACTTGTGCCAGGGCCCAAGTGGATGTTATATCGCTTGCCAAAAAAATTAAGAAGTCACTATCGAACATTTCATCTCCCATACGCGTAGCTGTGATGGGCTGTATAGTCAACGGCCCGGGAGAAGCTAAAGATGCCGACCTGGCAATTTGCGCGGGAAAAGGCAAAGCTTTTCTTTATGTCAAAGGCAAAAAAG
>JANQHJ010000076.1 GCA_028282745.1 Sedimentisphaerales bacterium
CATTATGACCTCTTTCACATCGCTATTTCTGATTCGATCCAAAAGTTTATCAATAGTTAAGTCCTGCGGTTCGATGCCCTCCAATGGTGCAATATGGCCGCCAAGGACGTGATAGGTCCATCTGCAGGCGCCGGTTTTCTCCAAGCTGATAACATCTTTCGGCTGTTCGACAATGCAAATCAATGAGCTATCGCGGCGGGTATCGGAGCATATCTGGCAAGTGTCCTGCTCGGAGAGGTTGCAGCAGATTTTACAATGCTTGATCTTTCTCTTGACGTCCCGGATGGAGTCGGCAAGAGCGAGAGCGGATTTGGGGTCGGCTTTTAGTATGTAAAATGCCAGGCGTTCGGCGGATTTCGGGCCAATGCCGGGCAATTTAGTGAATTCCTCGATCAATCTGTTCAATGTATCTGTGTAAACAGCGCTCATTTATCTTTGCTCCAGCTGCCAGTCGTTCAATAATCTAAGAATATAACTTTAATAATGAAAAACGAAAAGTGAAAAAAGAAAAAGGCAATTTAGCCACAGATGGCACAGAGGGATAGTCATTAGTCGTTAGTCATTAGTTAATATGCTCTGTAGAAAAGTTATAACATCAGGTCATTGCGAGCGCAGCGAAGCAATCTTAAACGTTCAAAAATCAAGATTGCCGCAGTCGCTATCGCTCCTTCGCAATGACTTTAATCTTCTTTTTTACAAAGCCTTTTGAAAGCTGAATTATTATTTCTAAATTTCTCAAACTATAATTATAATACACCATCCCATTCTGGTAAATACATTTTATCAAAATCGACATTTCAAAATCAATGGCTCACGGCCGTTTTACTGCATTTAAAAGACTTGGACCGATATAAACCGCTGTTCTTTGTAGCGAATCCTATCGCAAAGATTTATAATTTTTTTTAGGATGAATTTTTTAAGCAAATCCTTGCATTGCGTTTTAGCTGCTCAAGCCCACATCGCTCAAAGGATGAATCGGCAAATTCTTTTTCAAATTCTGATTGTGCCATATTTATTATCTTTTTTAAGTCTAAATCCGACTTCTCAGGATAATGCTTAATATTCTTATTCGCTCGCACAGGAGCATTATGCTGATATGGGCATGTAAGTACACACTCGTCACAGCCAAAGACCCGATCATCTATTTTCATTGCAGATTCTTTCGCTATTTCCCCTTTATGTTCAATGGTCAAATAGCTTATACACTTTGACGCATCGAACCAGCCATCTTCACTTAGCGCCCCAGTGGGACATGCCTTGATGCATTTATCACATTCTCCGCAATTAGCCCTGACCGGTTTATCATATTTCAATTCTGCTGTCGTAATGATCTCGCCAAGCAATATTTCCGGGCCAACTTTGGGATTTATAAGCATATGATTTTTCCCTATAAAGCCCAGCCCCGCTTCTACCGCAAATACCCTTTCCGCTACAGGCACAGAATCTACACATATCTTAAACCGGGCCTTTTCATCAATTTCCGTAACAATGAATTCAGCAAGTTTTCTCAAGAGGCTTTTAATAAAACCATGATAATCCTGGTATTGAGCATACCGTGCGACTCTACCGACAGGCCCCTCAATATTAGGCGGCTTTATATCTTCATCTAATTTATAATTTAGGCCAACAACTATAACCGACTTAGCCCCGCCTAAAAGTAAAGATGGATCGAAACGCTTTTCTACATTCCTCTGTAAATACTGCATCTGCCCGTGATAATCCTTTTCCAGCCATTGCCTGAATATATCCACCTGCTGCTGCAACTTACCGGTATGAGTAATACCTGCCAAGTCAAACCCAAGCTCGATCGCTTTGTTCTTAATCATCAAAGAATTGTCCATAGCATAGTATTATACAAAAATACAGTGCTTATTGAACAAAACTATTGTAATTCATAGAATAGACCATATCATATTCTCAATTAGAAAGGGAATTTGCCAATGACTGAAAAAATTACAGCTATTATTGGCGGCACAGGGCTCGGAGATGCTCTGGCAAGCAAGCTATCCGGTTTTGAAGCTATTGATATTGACACCCCGTTCGGCAAACCCAGTGACTCTATATCTATCGGCACAATAGGCCCTAATAGGATTGCGTTTCTCAATCGTCATGGTTCAGGCCATAAACTTTCACCAAGTGAAATACCATATACTGCGAACATTTTTGCTCTAAAAAAACTCGGAGCTACTTCGTTAATATGTACTGGTGCAGTAGGTTCATTAAGACAAGAATTTAAACCCGGTGACCTGGTCATCGCGGATCAGTTCATAGATAAAACTTTTCGCCGTCAAAGCAGTTTTTTCCGGAATTACGCGGCCGTACACTGTGAATTTGCTCATCCAACATGCGAAAGACTGGCCTCTCTATTAAAAAATAAAGCTGAAAAGAATTTACTGACTATACATCCCAAGGGAACTTATGTCTGTATGGAAGGGCCCCAATTCTCAACTCGAGCGGAATCTATGATGCACCGCAGCTGGGGGGCAGATCTGATAGGAATGACCGCCCTGCCCGAGGCAAAACTTGCCAGGGAAGCACAAATGTGCTATGCACTCGTTGCCCTTGTCAGTGACTATGACTGCTGGCAGAAACACAAAAAAGGGCAGGATAAACAATCACTGCTACAGGAGATAATCTCGAACCTTAATAAGGCTACAGATAACTGCTTAAAACTTATCATGGCGGCCATAGAAAATGAACAGAAACTGGTTGAGGCTAACTGCCCCTGCAGGCAAAGCCTTGCTCTTGCCGTCTGGACCAAGTCCGATCATATTGATGATAATAGAAAAAAAGAACTGGAAATCCTATTTCAATAAAATGATTTGAAAGGAATTAATAATGAAGCTCAACAGATTAACGATTCGATATTTGGCAGTAACTTCAATTTGTCTCATATTGCTGTCAGCAACAGGCTGTGAGCCCGAGACCAAAACTGATCCCAAACAGGAAAGGCTATATGCAGCTAAAAATATGGAACTTCAAAAACAAATTGAATCACTAAAAACTCAACACGAAGAAGCCCTTAAGGCTAAACAGAGTGAAATTGATAGTTGTGTAAAACAAAGAGATGTATTTAAAAAACAACTTGACGAACAAGCCTTACAAATGTTCGAGAATACTGTTCTGACAGACTTACTAAGAGAAAATAAAAGCTTGAAAGATGAAAATGAAAAGCTTAAGGCTGATATGCAGAAATAAATCGGTGCATTGAAATATAATATTAAAGTGAGGGTGCAGGGATTCGAACCCTGGACCTACGGCTTAAAAGGCCGTTGCTCTACCAGCTGAGCTACACCCTCGGTGTACTCTAAAACGCTGCAATATAACGATTTTATATGCACCCTGTCAAACCTTTTCGGCAATAATTTTGTTTCTAAGTATTTCCACCCCAAACCGCCCATGAATAACATGGTGAATTAAAAAAGATTATCCTTGACTGTTTTAGCAATAATTGTCATTATAACTGTATTAGGCAGGGATGGAAATGGCAACAGACAGGCATAATTCGTCAGCATTTGGCGGGGGGAAAAGTCAATCTATGGCTAATGCAAATTTAAAACAGGCAGAAACCTTCTATAGAGCCTTATTCGACTATGCTAATGACGCGATCTTTCTTATAGATAATGATATTTTTATCGATTGCAACAGCAAAACCCTTGAAATTTACGGCTGTTCAAGGGGACAGATAATTGGTAAATCACCCCACGCCCCCTTTTCCCCCGAACTTCAATCTGATGGGCGAAATTCAAAAGAAAAGGCTCTGGAAAAGATAACTGCCTGCTTAAATGGCGAGCCGCAGATTTTTGAATGGCTTCACAGAAAATTCAATGGTGATCTCTTCGACGCTGAAGTCTCTTTGAATCCGGTCGTTCTCGGCAATAAAACATATATCATGGCGATCGTGCGTGATATTACTGAAAGAAAAAACGCTGAGCATGCTCTTCGAGAAAGTAAGCGTGAGCTGTCAACTCTTATCTCTAATCTGCCGGGCTTTGTATATAGATGCAAAAATGATAAAAAATGGACAATGGCATTCATCAGTGATGGCTGCACTGCACTTACAGGTTACGCTGCAGACGACCTGAAACTTAACAATCGAGTTAGTTACAATGATACAATCCACAAAGATGATCGAAAATCGGTCTGGGATAGTGTACAAGCTGCTGTAAAAAAAGATCAGCCTTTCCAGCTTATATATAGGATAATTACTGCTGACAAGCAGATAAAATGGGTTTGGGAACAAGGAAGGGGAATTTTTGACAATATGGGCAACCTCTTAGGCCTTGAAGGTTTCATTACAAATATCACAGAAAGAGTAAAAACCGAACAGGAATTAAAAGCAAGTGAATCGCTCCTTACAACCACTTTTGACAGCATTCATGACGGTATCAGCATTATTGATAAGGACCAGAATATAATACGCACCAATTCCATTATGGAAAAGTGGTTTGAACCTATGATGCCGCTGGTTGGGAAAAAATGCTATCAGGCTTTTCATAATTCTGACGTCCCATGTGAACCCTGCCCGACAATGGCGTATATTAAAACTGGAAAAATCGAAACTGAAACTATTCAGGGCCTGCCAGGTACTGATAAAATTTTTGAAATGACAGTCTGCCCTATAAAGACTGAAAACGGGCAAATTCAAAGTGTAATTCAACTCATTCAGGATGTAACGGAAAGAAGAAAAAGCGATATAGCGATCAGAGAGGAAAGAGATAAGGCCCAACGGTATCTCGACGTTGCTGCTGTTATGCTTATGGCACTCGACAAAACCGGAAAAGTCACACTCATAAATAAAAAAGGCTGTGAAATACTCGGTTACCCTGAAGATCAGATCATCGGAAAAATATGGTTTGAACATTTCCTTCCAGACTGCCATAAAGCACATGTAAAAGAAACTTTTAAGCAGATACTCGCCGGCACAAAGAAAGACGTGTTGGAAAATCACATCAATCCAATACTCACCAAATCCGGGCAGGAAAAACTTATTCACTGGCACAACTCTGTTATAAAAGATGACTACGGCAATATTGTAACTATCCTGAGCTCAGGTGAAGATATTACTGAAAGGATAAAAACCCAGAATGCTCTTAAAGAAAGTGAAGAACAATTCCGCCTCTTCTATGAAAAATCTCCTCTTGGCTACCAATCGCTCGACATAGACGGTAATATCTTTGAAGTCAATCCTGCATGGCTCGATCTACTTGGATATACAAAAGAAGAAGTTATAGGCAAAAACTTTGCCGATTTCCTTTCACCTTCAAATAAAGATTTATTTAAGGAAAGGTTCCCGCATTTCAAAGAAAAAGGCTCCGTTCGTAATATCCCATTCGAATTTGTCAGAAAAGATGGTAAACATATAATAGTAGAGATTGACGGGAATATCGGCCATGATGAACAAGGCAATTTCAAACAGACACATTGTGTTGTACGTGATGTAACCGAAAAAAAGCGGGCCGAACGGGAACTTTTTCATCGCCAGGAACGACTCAGGGCATTATCATCAGAGCTTGCCATTGCAGAAGAACAGGAAAGGCATCGTATCGCAGCCGGAATGCATGACGATATCGGCAGTAAACTGGCCCTGGCAAAGCTCGAACTTCAATCCCTAATGCAGACAGTTTCCAAAGAATCTATTAAAACATCTCTCGAAAAACAGTGTGATACACTTAATTCAATCATAGCATCGGTCCGCTCACTGACTTTTGAATTGAGTGATCCTATTCTTTACGAGATAGGATTCGAAGCCGCCCTGGAATCATGGATGATGAAAAACATTGTTCAGCCACATGGTATCAATTGCGAATTTATCTCAGAAGCTAAAAAATTAAACCTGGAAGAGAGAACAAAAATAACACTTTTTAAAGCCGCAAGGGAAATTCTGACCAATACCGCAAAACATGCTCAAGCTGATCATATTACTGTTAAAGTAAACAAAAGAGGAGACCTGGTTGATGTCATGATTTCTGATGATGGCGTAGGCTTTGATACAGCTATTCTCGCCGATGCAGCAACCAGCACTGAAAGCTTCGGCCTGTCATATCTAAGAGACAGACTCGAACACCTCGGCGGAAAACTGTCTATCAAATCCAAGCCCCAAAAAGGCACCCAGGTTACAATGACCGTCCCACAATAGATTCCCGGTACAAATCTTAACTATTGACATTCACTGCCATTATGCATATTATTGCCGCTTTGCGATTTTTTGGAGAAATACAAGATGACTGACGTAACACTGGTTACAGGTGATGGTATCGGCCCGGAAATAGCCGAAGCTACTCGTAGATGCATTGACGCCACTGGTGCTGATATTAACTGGGACATGGCCGAAGCCGGCGTTGATGTAATGGAACGCACCGGCACTCCCCTGCCTGAAGCTACCGTCGAATCAATCAAGAAAAACGGTATTGCCCTAAAGGCCCCTATCACAACACCGGTAGGCACAGGCTTTAGGAGCATTAACGTTCACCTGCGTCAGTCTCTGCATTTATACGCCTGCCTTAGACCATGTAAAAGCTACAAAGGTGTCCGCAGCAGATACGAAGACATCGACCTCGTCGTCGTCCGTGAAAACACCGAGGACTGCTACGCCGGCATCGAGTTCCAGAAGGATCAGGATCAGACAAAAGAACTGATAGAGTGGATCAACAGCCGTAAAGAAAAACAGATCCGCGACGAATCCGGCATTACGATCAAGCCAATTTCCGTAGCCGGCACCCAAAAGATCGTACGATTTGCTTTCGACTACGCTGTAAAAATGGGCCGAAAGAAAGTCACAAGTGTCCACAAAGCAAACATTATGAAACACACTGACGGCCTCTGGCTCGATGTCAGCCGTGAAGTCGCAAAAGAATATCCCAATATCGAGTTCGAGGACCGTATCGTTGACAACATGTGCATGCAGCTCATTCAGAAACCAGAGCTTTACGATGTCATCGTAAT
>JANQHJ010000039.1 GCA_028282745.1 Sedimentisphaerales bacterium
TGGAAACGTATGCCGACATACTGCTGGTGCTTTACGGCGAGGGCCTTGGCAGTCGATAAGGCTGAGCCTATTACAGACTTGGCGCCGGCAGGTGTTTCCATCGTATTGAACAGTTGCTTTACGGCAGGGATACCAAAAACAACCAGCGCAGCGACAGCGGTAACAACTACCAGCTGCTCTACCAATGTCATACCTGATTGTCTATTTCGGTTTTTCATAATAATTACTGCGGCTTAGTTTTCTTCCTGTTAGTGATATCATCAGACGTATCAAAGATACCGTCGGACCCGGCTGAGGTTATCAGCGGGAAATTGCGTATGGTTTCTTTTCGCGTATTGTAATTTCCCTGGCTCTGGTCGTAATAATCGTACCTAAGTACCCTGCCCCAAGGATCGAGGATCCGTGTCCAGGGGTACTCCCTGGGAGTTGATGTTCCGGCAGCGATCTCTATGAACAAGTAGTCTTCATCTTCATTGTGATCGTTCTTTAAGAACTTAGTGTCGATCTCATCAAGAGTTTGGCGGCATTGCGGGATGCGGCTCAGGAAAAAATACATCACGGTACAGCCTGATTCTGTTATGCGATGCTTACCGGCAGGGATAATTGTCGCGCCGCCGGGTAAGTTCATGAAATTGGTTATTTCATTTTCTACCTGGGCAGCGTTAAAACCCGTGCAATCAACAGGGAATTTCAGGCTCCTATAGAAATCGAGCTCAGCGGTCGATCTAATATTTAGTCTGCATTCGTAGCCGTAATCGCGGTATTGCCTAAGAGCGTTGTTTAAAATCTCCATTATACCGTAGCAATGCTCTTCTTTTGCTTTTGAAGTGATGCGAACGGCTGCAACCAGGGCAATCGAAGCCAGGAGCACAACTATCGATGTTGCGACGATGATTTCGATAAGTGTCAGACCGGATTGTCTTTTGTGGCGTCTCATTTTGCCCCTGTAATAATAAAATACCCCCGCAGGTATTTTTTATTTATCAATATTTAAAATATCATCGACCGTTCCGTATTCGCCATCAGGGCCAGCTGAAATCAGGATGAAAGTGTCAGGATTATAGGGGTAGGTCATGTTATTCGTAGTTTTCTTTGGATCGACTATCTTGTAATCTTCGTTATAAAAGTATCGCCCCATTGTACCACTTGTACCGTTGGTAGTGAAAAGTCTGTGACGATCACCGTTTTTTATCTTGCCGAGGTAAAGTAAATCATAATTATCATTAGAGCTGTAAATGCTGGCGTCAGGTGCAGTGTCTTCGAAAATTTTGCTGAAAGTCCTGGCCCTGTAATAAAGAATTGGAGTACCTACCTGGTAGTTCTTGTTTTTCGTACCCTGCTGGATAGTAATCTTCTTGACGTTATAAACATCACATAATACGGGCAGTTCACCATTTAGAGCTCCGACCTGGCTGTTGTACACTACATCTTCAAGCTTAAATGCAATGTCGGACCACTGGTCGAGGTATGAATCTTTTCGCTCGTCCAGATTATCCCTGCCAGTCTGCGTTCCCGGATCGAGATCATCAGGGTAGAGGTCCTCGTTGGTTGGCAGTTCACCGTCCTGATAGAACTGCGAGCGTTTATGGAAGCCGAGGTAGTCCTGGCCGACCATGGCTTCTGCTAACCTTTGGGCTCCGCAATATTCAATGCCGTCACCATCATATTGCGCTGACGGAGGATAATTGCCGGTATCGTTTTTAAAAGCCTGGAGGGCTAACTCTATTGTGTTGAGCTGGGCACGCTGTTTTGTCTCTTTGACCATTGCCTTTATCTTTATAACCGACGGTATCAGGATACCCAGTAACAGCAGCATTATAGTTACTACGGTCAGCAACTCGACTATCGTAAACGCTTTTCTTTCAGCTTTCACAGCTATCCCCTTTTTATTGAGAAACATATTCATTTTCAATTTTAGTCGGCATAAAATAGCCAGCTACGCATACCCCAATCTCTTAGCAAGATAGAATAATCCACAAAGTTGACAGCAGGATCGCCGGGCAAGACTGAATCGTGCGGATTTATATTGGCGATATTCTTGACGTCACCGCTTAGCCAGTTCGCACTTAGCATCGCGATGTCGCCATAGTCAACATCACCGGAAAGGTCGATGTCAGCTTCGAGCAGTTCCATCATATAAGTGTTAGCCTGGCCCCAATTTTTCCAATCAGTATTGTAGAGCCAGTCCTCGGCGAACAGAGCAACGTCATACTCATCTATATAACCATCACCGTCCATGTCCTTCTTGATATTCCCAGTTTCCTTCATCCATTCATCCGCCAGTTGGGCATAGTCAGCCAAGTCAACGTAGCAGTCCTGATTGATATCCCCCGTCAAATATCCGAAACCGCCGCAGTGGACGTTGAATTTTATGAAATCCCATTCGGCCTGATAAACAATGGGGCTTCCGGCCAAGCTGTTTACTC
>JANQHJ010000064.1 GCA_028282745.1 Sedimentisphaerales bacterium
ATTCCTAAGAAAAGAGTTTGGCGATCCCCGTGTATTTTTTGCTTTAACACTTGCCAGTCAAGATAGCCCACAATTAAGGAATAAACCTTATACAGCAAATAAGCTAAATGAGCAATTAGGCGAACAGGTAAGAAATTCGTTGTCAAGGTCGCGAATCTTCAAAATTGATAAAAAGAAAAACAAGGTGTTCTTGACAGTGCTTTTACAACCCAAGCTGCCGTGGTACGGCACAGAATTTAAACCAAAGTACGGAACTGACAAAAAATTCAAATCCCAGGCTGAAGATATGAGGGCCATCCTTAATTTCTTAACTAAGTATATTTCATCACACAAAAAATCATACCTCGAAACGGGAAATTATAAAGTAGAATTCAGGGGATATGACTGGCGATTGAATGATACCCAATAACCAATTATTACCATCTAATTCTACAAAACTAACCCCGATTTACTCTTGACAGAATCCTCAAACAAGCCTAACATTCACGGTTTTGGGACTCTTTTTACAAAATAAGGAATTCAAAAATGGCCAAAGCAGCAGCACCTCATAATCCAAACTGTGATGCAGATGCATATCTATTCACAAGCGAATCTGTCACAATGGGCCATCCGGACAAGGTATCGGATTGCATCAGCGATGCGATACTTGACGCGATGCTGGCTCAAGATCCGAAAAGCCGCGTAGCCTGTGAGACAATGGTTACAACCGGCGTAGCTATCGTCGCCGGCGAGATCACGACCAAAGCCGTTGTCGATATTCCAACCATCGTTCGCGATACTATCAAAAAGATCGGTTACATAGACCCGGCAATGGGATTTGATTATGAGAACTGTGCGGTATTCGTCCACCTTGACAAGCAAAGTCCTGATATTTCACAGGGCGTTACCGAAGGCGCAGGTTTACATAAAGAACAAGGTGCCGGCGACCAGGGTCTCATGTTCGGATACGCCTGCAAGGAAACTGCTGCACTTATGCCAATGCCGATACATCTCGCACACAAGCTAACTACACGCCTTGAAAAGGTAAGAGAAAATAAAAAATTGAAATGGCTAAGGCCTGACGGCAAGAGCCAGGTTACCGTCGAATACAAAAACGGCAGACCCAGACGTATTCACACTGTGGTTATTTCTACACAGCATGACCCGGATGTAAAGTATGCAACCCTGCGTAAGCAGATCATCGAAAATGTCATCAAGCCGGTATTGCCGAAAAGACTGCTCGACAAAGATACTATCTACCATGTGAACCCGACAGGTAAGTTTGTTGTCGGCGGGCCACATGGTGACTGCGGTCTGACCGGCAGAAAGATCATCGTTGACACTTACGGCGGCAGAGGCAGTCACGGCGGCGGCGCATTCAGCGGCAAGGATCCATCAAAAGTGGACAGGACAGCAAGCTATATGGCAAGATATATCGCCAAAAATATCGTCGCGGCTGATCTGGCAGATTGTTGTGAAGTTCAGCTTTCATACGCCATCGGCGTTGCCAGACCTATCTCCGTGCTGATCGATACCGAAGGAACAAGTAAGATCAGCGAAACAAAGTTGGGCAAGATCGTCAGCAAACTCTTCCCTTTAACACCTAAGAAGATGATAGCTCATTTGAAACTGGCCAGGCCGATCTACTCCGACACCTCGCACGGTGGGCACTTCGGAAGAAAGGAACCGGGCTTTACCTGGGAAAAAACAGACATGGCCAACAAAATGCGCAAAGAAGCCGGGTTGCCGATCAAAAGAAAGAAACGCAAATAAGAAAAACACTAATTTGTGTTTAACGCATTACCCATGATCTTTCAAGGAAAGAAAGCTTGGGTAATGCTCGGAATTCCGGGTCGCCCGATATCTTGTAATCAAGCTGAAGTGTCTTTCTAAGGAAAACCTTTTTAGGGTTGCCAAGCTCATCTTTTTGTGAAGGATGGCTGACTGCAGCGGTTTCATTGCTCAAGCCTGAGATAAAAAACTTCACCTCTTTAGCTTGAGGATCGAAGTCCGGCCAGAGTATCACAAAGTCACGTGTGTTATTCTCGCCCTGAAGAACCTTTGTTCCTGATGGTGAAAGATTTTCAATAAACGGATAAGTTGTGCTGTATCTGTTCCTGATATATTCGAAAACTCCCCCGGGCACATGCCTGCCGGATGGGACGATCTGGTAGGTATCGGTCATCAGCTCACATTTGGGATAGAAATCGACATCTTCACCGGTGTTATTTGTAACGGTCAAGATCACATACCAATAGCGTTTCATCTGGCCGGCCTGGTTTCTCAGCATTATCTGTTGAAGGTGCTCGTATTGTACGTCAACTGTCCAGTCGTTACCTCTTTGAATAACAGCCGGTTCAGGTGCGGTCATACCAAGTGATAAAAACGCTACTAATGATATTGCAAAACAAGAAAATAACTTCATCACTTACTCCAGTTCAAACCCCAATTTTCCGCCTTTATTGTACACTATCACAGCCTAAATGCCAAGGATAATCTGGGTTATCCGGCGTTAATTGCTATATAAAACAATGCAATATGCCCGTTAATATTTAATAATTGCCTATCAGGGCAAAATCCGGTATTTTATCGGAAAAATCGAACCTTCAGACAAAATCCGGGCTTAGGGAAAGAGCATGGCTGAGGAACAAAAACAATTATTAGAGCAAATCAAGCCTTTGCTCGACTCAAAAGACGAATCCGCCCTAAGGCAGCTTCTGGCTGAATACAGGGAAAGCGAAATTGCTGAGGTCGTGGAAATCGTCGATAAGGAAGAGCGTCGGATGGTCTTCGACGTGCTGGACAGGGAAGTCAGTGCTGAAGTCCTTGAGAAAGTCAACGAGGCAACGCGGGCAATTCTTTTCGACCTGCTGCATGACCACGAACTTAGAGCTTTAATACTCGAACTGGGTCTCGATGACGCAGCAGACTTACTTGCCGAACTGCCGGAAGATGAATGTCACGACCTTTTGAGCAGTATCTCTCCTGCAAAAGCCACGCAAATCAGAAAGCTGATGAGCTACAGCGAAGATTCTGCCGGGGGTATTATGGATCCGGTGCTCATCAGTGTTTCACAGGACGCGACGGTGGCACAGGCGGTTAATAAAATTCGGGCAGCTGAGATAGACGAGGATTTTTATTCAGTATTTGTTATCGATGACCGGGGCAAATTTATCGGCGACGTTCGTATCCGTATTTTATTGACGGCCTGTGAGACCAAAAAGATCAAAGAGCTTTTAGAAGAGGATACCATTAGCGTCAATGCCGATGCTGACCAGGAAGAAGTCAGAAATATATTCAGCAAAAACGACCTTATTGTCGCACCGGTTCTCGATAAAGACCAAAGACTCATCGGCAGAATCACAGCAGACAGGATCATCGAGGTTGCAGAGGAAGAAGCCGCTGAAGATATATTTACAATGGCTGGTACCGATCCGGATGAGCAAGATAACTTTAGCGCGATTCACGCGGCAAGAATCCGAATGACATGGCTCATTCCATGTTTACTCGGCACGGCTGTTACAGCTTTGGTAATGACTTTCTTTCACGGCTATAACAAGATCATTTACGCCACAGCGGTTGCCTTTGTTCCTATGATCGCCGCGATCAGCGGCAACGCCGGCCTGCAGACATCAGCTATTGTAGTTTCGGGTTTGGCGACAGGCCACTTAGCCGCCCTTAAATTCTCACAGGTCTTTTCAAGAGAAGTTCGGATTGCTTTACTTGTAGCGCTTGCCTGCGGGATACTTGGCGGAATTATCTGCTCAATCCTTCTGGTTACGAAACCATACAACGCGGAAATACAGCTTAGCAGATTAGTATTCGCATTTGGAACGGCAATGTTCTCCGCAATTATGGTAGCAACGACACTCGGGCTTGCGCTACCATTTCTTTTCAAAAAAATCGGGATTGATCCAGCCATCAGTTCGGGGCCGCTTGTAACAACAGCCAACGATTCTATCAGCGTAGCTATCTATCTCTCGCTCGCGATAATGCTCGGCAGCCTCTAAAAGAGCCATTGCAGCTGTCGTAAGTGCTTAAAAGAGCCTAAAATAGGTAATCCAGCTACTTGACAAAAGCCGAAAATGTCTTATAATATATTATCATTGTAGTATTTTAACGGTTTGGCTTAATTTTCAGCAAACCCTAAAAAGCGGGATTTTTATACCGGCCGCAGGGGGTAGCATTTTTAGCAGGTTTTGACTATGGCAGATGAACAAACTAATCCAGTAGAAGCAACTCATCCTCACAAGAACCACAAGATTGACAAGTTCTTTAGGGCAGCCATAAAGAACCGTGCCAGCGACCTTCACCTAAAGGTTAGCCAGCCCCCCAAGCTACGTATGGGCGGCAGACTTAAAGATACGCAAACCAATCCACTTACAGAACAAGACATTGAACAGCTTGTTTTCCCCATTCTTTCGAAGTCACATAGAGCATTCTTTGATGAACATGGTACTCTTGACTTTGCATATGAAGTTGACGACGAGCACAGATTCAGGGTCAATATTTTCCGTCAGAGAGGCGCTATCAGTATGGCGGCTCGACGTGTGGAATCTTCCGTTCCGCCTTTTGAAAAACTGCACTTGCCGCCGACGCTTGACAAGGTCGCCGACAGAAGTCAGGGACTTGTGTTAGTTGTAGGCCCTACAGGCTCCGGCAAGACAACAACGATCGCATCGATGATCGACCATATTAATAGATTGGTAAACTGTCACATAGTAACCCTGGAAGATCCGATCGAATATATTTTTAAAGATAAAAAAGCTATCGTCTCACAAAGAGAAGTTGGGATAGACGTTGCAGATTTCGATGAAGCACTTACTTACCTGATGAGGCAAGACCCTGATGTAGTGTTCGTGGGGGAAATGAGAGATTCTAAAACTGTCACCGCAGGTATGAGAGCCGCTGAAACAGGGCACTTAGTTTTCGGTACTCTCCACTCAGCTAACGCCTCACAAACCATCGGAAGAATTCTCGACCTCTTCCCACAGGAAGAGCGTGACAAGGTCCGCAAGACTTTGAGCCTTACCATCAAAGCAGTCATAAGTCAGTTCCTGCTGCCTTCCATCAAAGAAGGTATAGACAGAATACCTGCTATCGAGGTCATGCTCGCGAATCCACAGGCAAGAAAGCTGATCGGTGACGGTAGAGAGAACGATCTGCCGGGACTTATCAGGGCCTGTACGGAAGAGGGCATGATCGACATTACCGACAGCTTATGCAAACTCATACAGGAAGGTTATGTAGATCCACGGGAAGCCTTTAAACTGGCACCGAATCCCGACGAATTAAAAATGGCCCTGAAGGGTATCAGGACCACCAGCAGCACTATTACATAATTATTCAATTTTTACGGAGTGTTCTATGCCGGAGATATTATTAGCCTCTGTTGAATTCAGCGGGTATATCTCAATAGTAAAGCTTATCATTTTTTTGGTCTTATTTTTTCCATATCTGGCCTTGATCAATTGGGCCTATGACGATGCCAGGGCCATTGGTAGTAACGAAAGAGTCTGGGTTGGAGTTCTTTTGTCAGCAAGCTGGTTCAGCGCTTTATTGTGGCTGTTAATACCGGCTTTCATAATAGGCATGCTTCTTTATGTAATAGCAGCAGGCTCTGCGGCATTGATGTATGTTATGCACCGAAACGCCCAGGTAACCGAAAGCGAAAAAGTTCTGACCGCCGAGCATATCTCCTCTCTTTTTGGCGGCTCCGCTAAAAGAAAAGAAAACTCAGAATCCATTACCTTCGTAAGCACCAATAATAATGAGATTCCCGTCCCCGAACCGAAAACACCGGAGCATCATGGTTTCAGGGTCGCACATGACCTTTTCGAAGATTGCATTGCCAGAAGAACAAGTAATATATTGTTGAAATCAGGGCGTGAAAATTACAAGATGGCTTACATCATCGACGGGGCGAGACTACCACAAGCTGATATGCCCAGCGAGCAAGTCGAGTATCTGTGCAATTTTCTGAAACAATTGGCCGGGCTCGATCTTAATGAAAAAAGAAAGCCGCAAAAAGGCAACTTCACTATCAGGAAAGAAGATCACTCGAGCCAGTGGGAATTATCAACTGCAGGTTCAACTGTGGGCGAGCAAATACAAATCAACCAGAAAACTGTAGGTAAGATATTACGTCTTTCTGAACTAAACCTGTTGCCTGATCAATACAAGCAGATCAGCACAATTAAAGATATGGACAAGGGGCTGTTCCTTATAGCAGGGCCCAGAATGTCAGGTGTTACAACAACAAAATACGCCATGATAAGAACCCATGATGCATTTTTAAACAGCATCAGCTCGCTTGAATATGAACCGTCAGCTGAACTGCCTAACGTTACACAAGAAGTATATTCGCTTAGTGACAGCGGTACGACCACTTATGCTAAAAAGCTGCAGGCCATTGCCAGGATGAGCCCTGACGTTCTCGGTGTCGCTGATGTCAAAGACTCCGAAACGGCGAAGGTTGCAAGCAACGCTGCTAAGGAAGGTGCTATAGTTTACGCCACCATCGAAGCAGACAATGCCGCCAACGCTCTCGGCAAATGGATAAAATTAGTCGGCGACCGAAAGCTCGTCGCACAAACCCTCGTAGGCGTTAGCAACCAGAGGCTCTTTAGAAAGCTTTGCCCTGAATGTAAACAGGCATATGAGCCTAACAAAGAACTGTTCAGAAAGTTTAATATCCCGCCGGGAAAAACAAAGGTCCTTTATCGTGAAGGCAAAGTCGTATATGACAAACGCGGCAAAGCCTATCCATGCGAAACCTGCCACGAGATAGGTTTCATGGGCAGAACCTGTGTTTTTGAAACGGTAATGATAACCAGGGAACTGCAAAAAGCTATTGTAACATCGAAGAACCTGCAGGAGCTGGCGATGCACCTTAGAAAATCCAAGATGAAATACCTTCAGGAACAGATGCTTGAGATGGTTTTGGATGGAACAACATCTATCAATGAAATGATCAGGTTGTTTTCAAACGCAAAGCAGTCCCGACCTAAATAAAACATAAAACAGACACTGGAGCAATATAAATGGCAGCATTAATCGTATTACTTATAGTAGCCGGCACCGCAGCGGTGCAGTATTTTAAAGGCACGTTAACACAGGCAGCGGCAATGGTAATGGCTATTATTTGCGCAAATATTATTGCGTTTAGCTTTTTCGAAGTTCTTTCTCAGCTGTTAATAACCAGAAGTGAGGACGCCTTTTTTAAAGGATTGGTTCCATATATACATGCTTTAGTGTTTGTATTGCTTTTTATCCTGTCGTTCACTATTTTCCAGACATTAATAGTGACTATCCTAAAGAAAACCATCGACCTCGGAGATATGACAGAAAAAACAGGGCGAGTTATCTTGGGCGCCTTTTCAGGCTTTCTTTTAAGCGGCATCCTGATAACGATCCTGGTAATGACACCAATGAAAGGCAGCTTTCCTTATGAACGATTTGAAAAAGGCCGACTCAACCCTCAAAGCCCCAATAAATCCTTTATGAACGCCGACGGTTTTATAACAGGGCTTTTTAACATGGTTAGCAGCGGAAGTATGAGCGGCAAAAGGAGCTTTGCCATTGTCCATCCATCCTATCTCGATGAGATGGCACTTAGCCAAAGCTCCCTGGGCAAGAAAAACGCAATAGTCACCGCCTCAAAGGTCATGGAGATACCGAAGAAAAACGCAGCATGGCTGATCCCTGAATCCACCAAAACAACGGACGGCGATCCTGTGGACTTAAAAAGAGGTTATGAACTTGTCACCGTGAAGATCAAGTTGAGTCGAAAAGCTGGCTCATTTACACCTTCACAGTTAAGAATAAGCTGTAACGAAAAAGAAAATTCAGGTGACAAGTTTTCCGGCAAGGGTATAAATGTTTATCCGATAGGATTTATGACAGGGTATGGCTCTATACAACTGCTGAGCCTTAACGAAGTAATAGAATCGCCAAGCGGTACGGATTATGCAGAATTTGTTTTCCAGGTACCGAGCGATTATATACCTGTACTGGCTGCTTTTAAGATGAACAATGTTGCCGAGATCCCCGCCATTGCGAGCGAAAAGCCTACGGAAACACAAGAATCTTTATAAAAGACCCTACTAAAATGATCCGCGGCATTATTTTCAGTCTTTAGCAGGCTACTACTAATTCCTCAAGATCGAGTTCCATCAAATGCTCGAGATATTCATTGAGTTCTTTCTCGGAGAAGTGCTCCAGAAACTCGACTGTAGTGCCTTTGTTGATTTCACAGATGCAACTAATAAGCTCGCTCTTACTCATTACGTAAATCCCTTTCTATTTAGACTTTTCTGTATAAGCCATTATCGTCAACTGTTAAGACGTATCGCCAGCCGACATTTTTATATGATCGCTAATGGCATATAAAACATAAGCCCCAAAATACAGGCTTGTAGAGTTGCCGCTAACCCCAAATGTGGTAGGGGCCGATTTTATGGTCCTATACGGAAAGGATTGTCCAATAAAACCCGCAAATACAATGAGTTAGCTCATGCAAAAAAGTTAAATTGCTTCATTTTTCGCAAAAAAAACTTAAAATAAATCAAAATATTTCAAATTTTATCGTCTCCGGTAAACGAATTGTAGTTTTATACTTCTATTATTACAGAGTTAACTCTGAAATTATTTAAACACATGAGGATAAGTGAGCTTATCGAAATTGAAATTTGAAGAATTGGTAGAAACCTATAGTAAGCGAGTGCTCAATATCGCTACAAGGATTCTCGGCGACGGCCAGAAAGCACAGGATGTGCACCAGGAGGTGTTCCTTGCTATCTGGAAGCGCTGGCACAAATTTAACGGCCAGGTAAACTGGTCAGGCTATTTGTACCGAACAACAGTTCGAAAGGCACTTGAAATGACAAAGATCAGAAAGTTCACAACTGTTGATGAGACGTCGGAGAGCTTCGCCACCGAGCGAGCACCCGATGAATCTCTAAAAGCTAATGAACTTAGTATGAAACTATCCAAACTTATCGCTAAACTACCGCAGCGCCAGGCCGACGTATTCGTAATGTCACGGATCGAAGGCGTACCGAATAACCAAATTGCCGAACTGGTCGGCTGCTCTGTCGAAACAGTAAGGGTTCATCTGCACAGAGCAGTGAAGCGTCTTGCGTGTGAATTTATAAACTATTAGCCTAAACATAAGATGGGATTATTATGAATGACCATGAAAAAATCGAAGAAATGCTGATTGATCTGGCACTTGGAGAATTACCCGAAAACCAAAAGCCGATAGTTGACGAGCATCTTAAGCACTGTGATCAATGCCGTCAGCTATACAGCAAGCTTCAGGCCCTTAACAGCGCTACAGAGCAGATAAAGAATTCTCAAATATCTGACGAACTCTGCGCAAGTGCAAAGGATCGTTTGCTAAACAAGGTTAAACAAGCTCCTGCGGCCGGTCAGCAGTTTATATGGAGTAATATCATGAAGAATACAGTTATCAAATTCGCCGCAGCGGCCGTGCTAATATTAGCGGTCTCTATCGGCATAGTGATGTGGAACAATACAGAACAATCAAGTAACTATGCTGGAAGCAATGACCCGGTAAATGACGGTGGCATCACTACAAACACAAATATACAGTCGATACTTGCAGAACAACTTAAAGATGTTGACGAATTATTTGCAGCTAGTGATTCGGCTGGATTGATCAAGCTGCTGAAAAATGACAAGTATCAGCACGAAGCAAAGATCAAAGCGGCTAACTATTTGGCAAAGATGGGTGACGCAGATGCTATTGACCCGCTACTTAGCCTGGCTTCCCAGCAGGAAAGTAAAGACAATCCTTTCCAGCAGGCTGCGGATGCAATTAGGGCTTCCATTAAAACTACCGCTACAGGTGCCGCAACAACAGCATTGGTCAATAATACTGTTACCGAAACTGCCAAGACAGAAAAAACGGTAACAAATGCACCACCAGTAGTAGCCAGCTCAAATATACTGGAACTGCTCCCGGCTGAAATCATTTTCTGCCTAAGGATCAATCAGTTTGACGCCAGTATCTATCAATTAGACCGCTATCTGGCTGACCTTGTTCCAATACCGATGGCAGCAACGATGGGCGCTAAGGGCCAACTCTCTAATCTATTAGCAGATCCAACATTAGTGAATATAGATACGGCAGGCAATTTTGCGATCTTCGGCTTACTGGTCGGCGATGAGCCCGGCCCTGAAGATTTGTGTATCGCAGCTCTTATACCGATGAAGGACTACAGCAAATTCGTTAGCGAAAATACTAATTGCAGTAAGGCAGATGCCAATGGTATTAACACATTAAAGGCAATGGGCAGGAAAACTCTTATCGCCGGTCTGGGGAAATATGCACTGCTTAACCTCGAAGGTGACTACGAAGACGTTGTGGCTGTAAGAAATATATTGGCAGCTAAGAAAGACGGCCTTGGCAGTACTTTAAAGCCTAATCAATTAGATAGTGCCACCTCTAAGCCGGTTTGGGCATTTGCAAGTGTAACTAACAGTATGGATGTATATGGCCCGTTCATTAAAGAAAGGATTGAACAAAGCAAGGAGTTCATGAAAAAGCAAAACAACAGCGCAAATGAATTGCCCGCTGAGGCTTTGAATTTCTATGTTGCATTGCTTGATATAATAATAGGCGAAGTTGACAACGTCAGCCTTAGCTTAGAAGCTACCGATGATGTCGTTAATGTGAATTTCAATACTCTGGCTGTGCCGGGCACTCCTTTGGCCCGGATGTATTCAGCTGCAGAAACCGAGCCCGTACCGAATAAACTGCTGCATTATCTTCCTGAAGAAGCACTGTTTAACCTTGCCCTGAAACTTGATTCGCCGTTCTGGGAAGAGCTTAATTTAACCGGCCTCGACCTGTTTACGATGATGTCAAAAGATCCGGTAGAAAAAGAGGCCCTTGAAAAGATGCAGATTATAATCGCGGAGATGGTTGATAGTATGGGAGAAAATTATGTAACCAGCTTCTCCGTTAACGCTAATACAACTCCGCCTTTCACAGGGATTTTAGTGTCAGAAGTCAAAGATGCCGAAAAATTCAAGCAGACCAATGAACAAATATTAATGTTTTGGAACGAAGGCAGTATTAGCGAAATTTACCAGGAAACCTTCGCTATTGGCATAGATTTCAGCGTAGATCGTGCTGTCGAAGATTACAGGGGTGTAGTTATTGATGCCGCTTTATTAGGATTCGAAACGGATGATCCCAATAGTGAAATGGAAAAGATCGTTGGAGCCATATACGGCAATGGTTTTGAATATCGATGGGCAACAACGAATGGCTTATATCTTTGTGCGATAGGCGGCGACAGTGAGGTTAAGATCAAGAGCCTGATCGATACCGTACTGGACGGCACAGCCGGACAGATTCAACCGGAAATCAGCAATGCATTAGCACTGCTCGAGGAGTCTGATAAATGCACTTTCATAGGTACATATAATTTTGTCAAGCATATGCAAATGAGCGTGAGCTTTTTAGC
>JANQHJ010000089.1 GCA_028282745.1 Sedimentisphaerales bacterium
ATCCATTTCCGGCAAATTATCAAGGCTGACGTGAACCTTCAAATTATTATCGCTTTCATCCGTATAGAACATAAAGTGCGTTTCATCAAATAACCTGGAAAATTCATCGAGCAACGCATAACCAGAATTCCCTGGATTATCAAAAATAATCTCTGAAACACTTTTTCCTACACGAATTGCCCCGCCAACATTGACCATTCCCATCTTGCTTACATTAGGCGTCATTTCATTCAAAGGCCTCTCTAATACCCCTCCAGCCAATACTGACTCATGGTTATTGATTGCAGAAATACATGATTTAAACACATCCTTGTCAAAAGCTATAATATTCGTCTTACCGGTTCGTCCCGTAAAACAGTTGAATCTGAATTCATCTTCAATATTTATCGTATATTGATTCAACGCTGGATTTATTTCAGCATTAGCTATCCTGCCCGTCGTTCCCATTTGAGCCAGGCTGAATAGCTGACCTAAAATATGGCTTGTCATCTCAGGATTTTTACTCGTTATAGAAACACCCAAAAATGGTGCGATTGGATTGCTCTGTTTAGCAAGGTTAGCTCCCTCATCGGGCGGTACAACAAAAATAGACACTTGTTCTATATTTGCGAATATCTCCCTGCCAATATCAAGGCCGGTGACATGACTAATGCCCTGATGGATACCCACAGCTGATCCGGGATCGCTCAGACTGAAACTAAACAATCCCACAGCTTTAGAAGGTACCGCGCTAAACCCCTCACTTTTAAGATTTGGCGTACGCATAAGATTGTAAGGCAGACAGTTATGACCGTCTTTGAACGCAATATTTGATTCGAATTCAAATCCTTTCTCTCTAATAGACAGATGAGAAATTATCTCGTCGATATTCTTGAAATCCACTATAGCATCTGCCACGTAGAATGATTCGTCGATCTCATCCGGTTTGAACGTGTTTATAACTTTTCCATAAGCCTCGTCAACATTTATCCAGCACGTAAAAACGTTATCGCTGCGCAACTGTCTGCTGACCTTAGAGAATGAGTTGCTTTGGCTCGCAAGTGACGGTTCATCAATTAGCCCTTTATATTGCTTAATACACCAGTTCAGCCTGTCAATCGGCCTAGCAAATAAGATTATCTTATCGTCATGAGCAACTGCTACCTCATTGCCAATGTTAAATACATTCATTCCTTCAATTGGATCATTCGGCTGAGCTGCCATCCCTATCCCCGCCAGTAACATCCCGCGCAATGCGTCACTGCTGCCCAGATCAAGAACAACAACAACCGGGGGATTATTCAGATTGCCGCTATTAACCCCCAATGCAACACTGCGAACCTTCTTGAATTCTGCCATCATACTCGGATTAAATAGAGCACTTAATATTGCCTGCGGATTCTGCCCACCGCGCCGATTACTCCCCCCGCCCACAGCAGCCAGAGGATTCTCGAACGGTGTTCCTTTTAACATATTGACTATCGTCTCGATCTGCTTACCCGGACTGCCAAGCTCGATATACGCAAATGTATCCGGCGGCATCAGGCTCGCCGGATCAAGTACCATCAGCTCACTAAGAATAGGCTCGACTTTTTCGATTATATTCTGCTGATCCGCATAATCGGATTTGATCTTTTCAAAAAGTGCTATTGTTTTATTTTCTTGTTTGCGTTTGTAATAACACATCCCCTGCCGGTACATCGCTTGAGCAACCAGTGCCCGTGACGCTGATTCGTCATTAATGACTTGCCCGTATGCCTCGATAGCAGCATCAAGATCGCCCTCAACTTCCTCGGCAAACAATCCTTCCTGCAATTTCTCCGATGCCGTTTTGCAAAACGCCAAAGGCACCACGATAACCAATACTAAAAACAGAATCGCGACTTTTCTTAATCCAGCCATCTTCATCTCCTTTATCGAAAAGATTTTTATTTTAAAAATATCAATTTATATTTTATATAACTGCCGCACACAACAATTGCCGCAGACAACGCTTGGCCCTGTGATACCTGACCCCGACATTGCTGCGCTTGATATTCGTCATTGAAGCGATCTCGTTATAGCCCTTATGCTCGAAATGTCTCAGGTATATGATTTCTGCGTGCTCATCTTTTAATTTCTTAACCGCATCACTGACTACTTCCCTTCGTTCCTTTTTCGCAACTTCATCATAAGCACTATTGGTCGATTCGCTTTGATGAATTTGTTTCTCTGTGAAATTTTCATATACCTGCCGCCTGCGAATAAGATCCCTGAAATACTGGGCCTTTTTACTGCGAGCTACTATATCCACCCACGTCCAGAAAACCTGGGGATTCCTGACATCCTTGATCCTGACAAAAACCGTCAGCAATACTTCCTGGATGACATCCTCGGCAGAGCTGTCATCCATATTCGCCCGCCGAAACCGTGGGTATATCCTATCCCGGATTTTTTCAGAAAGAAAATTCAGACTCGTCTTATCGCCAGCCTGGGCGTTCAATACTATATCAAGATTGTTTTCTGCCTTAACCATAATTCTGCATACTATTGTCGTCGCAAAAGTTACAGTTTTGTTACGGTTTGGTCTTTTTTTTAAATTTATTTAAACTCTCCCATGTCATTGCGAGCGTAGCGAAACAATCTCGCTTATTTTGCCATGGTCAGACTTTAAAAGTCTATTCTCTTGACCCAAACACAGCTAATCCTTACAATCATTTTGCCCTTTATTTAATGATTTGGAGAAAAACATGCTCAGCAGACGACAATTCCTAAGAACCGCAATCACTTCAACAGCCGCGATCGGACTAACAGGCTGTATCCCAGCCGCCATTAACGAAAAACAAAAAAGGCCAAACATCCTCTGGCTAACCATCGAAGATACAAGCTATTATGAATTCGGCTGCTACGGTAATAAGTACGCCAATACTCCCAACATTGATGCCCTTGCCAAAAGGGGAATACAGTTTACCAACGCCTGGTCAACCGGCCCGCAATGCTCACCTGCCCGCTCGACAATCATAAGCGGCTGCTATTCTTCGACCTACGGAACCGAATGGCACAGAAGAGGCTGGCTCGTTCCAGAAGACCAGTATTTCTTCCCTAAATTGATGAAACAGGCTGGCTATTTCTGTACCAATAACTCCAAGACCGACTACAACGCGAAGACAAGTCATAGCGTCTGTTGGAGTGCCGCCGGCAAAAAATCCAACCCAACCTATAACAATCCGAAAAGAAGAGCTGACCAGCCCTTCTTTTCTGTCTTTAACTGCACCGCTACTCACATGGGCAGGGTTCGCTCAATAACCACTCAACAAAGAAGAGACTTCGCTAAAGAAGGCCTCGACCCGGCCAAGCTTGAATTACCTCCCCATGTACCCGACCTGCCAGAGATACGCAGCGACCTTGCTTTCCACCAGGAAGGTGTCAACGACATTGATAAATGGGTCGGCTTTTTCCTCGACGATTTAAAAGAAAAAGGCCTCGACGAAGATACGATAATATTCTTCTTCTCCGACCATGGCGGTTGTCTGCCGCGCGGTAAGGGCTTCCTCTTCGAAACAGGCCTAAAGGTCCCGATGATACTTTACGTCCCGCCAAAATACAGGCACCTTTGCTCTATCAAGCACGGCCAAAAATCAGACAGGCTCGTCGGCTTTGTCGATCTCGCCGCTACTGTTCTTAGCATCGCAGACGTAAAAACTCCAGACTACATGCAGGGAAAAGCCTTCCTGGGCCAACACGAAGCAAAACCTCGCAAACTCCAGTTCGGGCTTAGGTGCAACCAGTATGACCACTACGATCCGTGGCGGGCAGTAACCGACGGCAGATACACTTACACCCGCTGCTATACGCCCTACAAACCAATGGCCGTCAGAAACTTCTACCAATGGGGCATGCCCGCCAACCTCGCCTGGGACGAATACGTACTCAGTGGAAAATGCACAAAAGAACAATGGTTAATGACACACAAACCCAAACCAACTGAATTACTCTACGACTCAAAAGTTGATCCCTATGGCACTAAAAACTTAGCTAACAATAAAGATTGCAAAAAAGTACTAACCAAAATGCGCACCGCTCTGTCAAAGCACATTCGTGACACAATGGACCTCGGATTCTTCATCCCGACTACTCGCGAAAAAAGTATCGATCTTTATACCTGGGTAAGACAGAACAATTACCCGCTCAACGATCTTTTAGACGCAGTTGACCTCGCCAGCGATCCCAAATCTGAAGACGTAAAGCAGCTTATCGCATACCTGCAAAGCGACAAACCCGAGCTTAAATTCTGGGGCACATCAGGCATCGCGACTCTCGGCGTCAGAAAACTCACCACCGATTGCCCGCCAGAACTGATCGAAGCGATGCAGGACACTGACATGTATATCTCTGCCACAGCCGCCGAAGCCGCCTGCTATCTCGGTAAACCTGACATCGGCCTGCCGATGCTTATGGCCAAATTCAAAGAAAACTCCCCTACTGCCTATTCTTCACTTGAAACACTTTCTTTGAATGAGGACCTGAAAAAGCAGCTCGAAAAATATGTCCCGGAATTCGAGTCTCTCTCTCAAAATAAGAATCTTGGTATGAGGTCTCGCTCCATTTTAGTAAATCTCGGTAAACTGCCGATCTCGAAACTGTACCCAGAACAAGATATTCAGAAAGGTATTAAAGTTAATCTCGACAGGCGCAGGCTCTACCCCAGGCCATAATATCAACCATAGGTATTGCCATCCTGATCGACATAGAGCTGCCCTTTAGCTCCGCGCACCCTTTCAGCCGCTTCGGATATCTCATTGATCTTAGGCACTTTGAACATGATGTTGCACTTCAAACAACGGCGGCGACAGTCAGCCGCGCTCTCTTCATACCGCCACACGCTCCCGCATCGGGGACACTTAGCAATTATATCCATTTAATTTTCCATCGTAAATTCGTGAAAAACTCACCTGTCTATTATTCCTTAGATCCAAAAAACTTTCAGTCATAAATTTTCTTTGACCCCATAATATTAATGTCCATAAATCACAAATAAGCTTTTCCCAATTTCCCGATTTTTAGCTGCCGCTTTTTATTGATTCAAAAATTTCATTTTGGTATAATTACAACTGTTGGGGGGCTTTACAATGACTAAAAAAATCAAATGCAAAGTGCTGGATTCTACACCACTTTCACCTGACAGACCCGAATTACACTTCGGCTGGGGTTTCGACACAAGTATATATCCTGATAACAATGACCAGGCTGACACTCATAGCATAAATGTAAACCAGCGATTCGCTTCTGCAATTAAAGATTCAACCGGCGCCCTTCTCGACTGCTTAGCCTAAGATAAATCCAATCACTTAGCCACAAATGGCGACAGCTCTCTTAACCGGTTTATGATCCCCGGTATTTTTTCTATCGCGAAATCCACTTCCTCATCTGTATTATAACGGCTCAGGCTAAACCGTATCGAACCATGCGCCGCTGTAAATGGAACCCCCATAGCCCGCAAGACATGCGAAGGCTCCAGAGATCCACTCGTACACGCACTGCCGCTGCTCGCACAGATCCCGAACTTATCCAGCATCAATAAGATAGCCTCACCTTCGATATACTCGAAGCTGATATTACTCGTATTAGGCAAACGATTCTCAACATCACCGTTGATCCTCGCATCCGTACAGCTTTTCAATATAGCGTTTTCCAGCTTATCGCGAAGGGCCTTTACCCTGCTGTTCTCCTCAGCCAGATTAGCTCCCGCTAATTCTGCCGCCTTGCCAAGCCCGATTATACCCGGCACATTCTCTGTACCCGCCCGCCTGCCGCCTTCCTGGTGACCACCAAGCATATAAGGTGTCAACCTCGTACCTTTGCGGACATACAAAACACCAATCCCCTTCGGCGCGTGAAGCTTATGTCCAGAAAGACTGAGCAGATCGATTTCACTCTCCGACATTTTAAGCGGTATCTTGCCCACCGCCTGCACTGCGTCGGTATGAAAAACCACACCTCTGCTCTTACACAGCTCAGCTATCCGCTCTATCGGGAAAATATTTCCCGTCTCGTTATTGGCATACATAATACTTACTATTGCCGTATCATCGTCAACCTGCTTATCAAGCTCATCGAAATCAAGTCTTCCATTCGCATCCACCCCAACCTCGATCACTTCATAGCCGTGCCTCTCAAGTGATCTGCATACAGCCAATACCGCCGGATGCTCCACGCGTGAGGTTATAACTTTTCGCCGGTTCGGCTTAGCCGACAACGCGCCCATGATCGCTGTATTATCGCTTTCGGTCCCGCAGCCGGTAAATATAACCTCGCTCGGCTCACAGCCCAAAAGTTCAGCTACCCGCTCGCGTGCCTCGCGGATTTTTACACCAACCTGTCCGCCGAAAGTATGCATACTCGACGGATTGCCGTACATCTCACAAAAGTAAGGCTGAATCTCAGAAAATACTTCTTCGGCAACTCTCGTTGTAGCGTTATTGTCAAAATAAATGGTATCCATAACCTATCCTATATGTTCATGCGACTCATCAATCGAATCGCTGTCTTCTTCAACAAACAATTCCTCAGAAACAAACTCTCGCAGCTTCGCCTCGACTACATCCTTCATAGTAAACTCTGCCAGATGACACTGGGCACACATTCCGCGAAAAGCCACGATTACTTTATCGTCTTCGACATCTATCAACTCGATGTTCCCGCCGTGCGCCCTTAACGCAGGCCGAATCTGTTCGTTAATAGTTTCCTGAATCAACTGTATCTTCTGAATATTCGTGAGGGTCTTGCCCTCATGAGTCTTAGGCTTCGGTGCTCCTTCCGGCTGTTCACCACGAATATTCTCGATCATCTTCTCGATTTCACCTTTACAGCCGCCGCATCCGCCTCCTGCTTTACAGTAGTTAGTAACATCTTCTACTGTCCGCAGATCATTCTCACGGATAACTCGTTCAATCTCCGTATCAGTAACACCGAAACAGTTACATACCACCTTGCCTTCAAGTTCATGCTTCTCAGCCCCACCGCCGCGATAATTATCTATCGCAGCTTCAAGAGCCTCTCTGCCCATAACCGAACAATGCATCTTCTGTTCCGGCAGCCCGCCAAGGTAATCAGCTATGTCTTTATTGGTAACATTCGCTGCTTCTTCTAAGGTCATTCCCTTTATCAATTCGGTAAGAACCGAACTCGTCGCAATCGCACTTGCACAGCCGAACGTCTTGAACTTCGCATCAACGATCTTACCGTCCTCGCCAAGCTTGAAAGTCAGCTTCAAAGCATCCCCACAGGCCAGCGAGCCAACTTCGCCGACACCATCGGGATTCTCTACCTCACCTACGTTGCGAGGATTGAAAAAATGATCCCTGACTTTATCCGTATATTCCCACATTTTCTATTATCCTTGACTCGCTGATAACGCTTGCTCAAAGTCGTTAATTATATCATTTATGTGCTCCGTGCCAACCGAAACCCTGACATAATCTTCCGTCACACCCGCTGCCAATTGCTCTTCAACCGTCAATTGCTGATGCGTCGTGCTGGCAGGATGTATCACTAAAGTTTTGCTGTCGAGGATATTCGCCAGGTGACTGGCAAGTTTAACATTATTAATAAACTTAACTCCAGCCTCTTTACCACCTTTGATACCAAAGCCAAGAACCGCACCCTGACCCTTTGGTAAATACTTTTGACCAAGCTTATAATCCGCATGCGATTCGAGCCCTGGATAATTCACCCACTCTACAGCGTCATGCTTCTCAAGCCATTTAGCAAGAGCCAAAGCATTTTCACAGTGCCTCGGCACACGAAGGTGAATAGTCTCTAAACCCTGCAATAATAAAAACGCGTTGAACGGCGACAAGCACGCTCCCATATCACGCAAAAACTGCACTCGAGCTTTTACTATATAAGCCAAAGGCCCAAGCACCTCGACATATTTCACGCCATGGTAACTCGGATCAGGCTCGGTAAGCTCCGGGAACTTCCCATTACTCCAGTCGAACTTACCCGAATCAACAACTATACCACCAATACTCGTTCCATGCCCACCGATTATTTTCGTACAACTATGAACCACCACATCGACACCATGCTCAATAGGCTTAAATAGTATCGGTGACGCTACAGTATTATCGCAGAATAAAGGTAGCCCATTATCATGAGCGGCTTTCGCTATCGCCTCATAATCCAGCACATCGTTCTTTGGATTGCCTATCGTCTCGATATAAACTAATCGCGTATTGTCTTTTATCGCCTTGGCAAAGTTGCCCGGTTTACTCGGGTCGACAAACGTAACCTCGATACCAAGCTTGGGCAGCGTATGACTAAACAGCGTCACAGTCCCGCCGTATAACGAACTCGACGCGACAACATGACCATCCGCTCCGCAGATATTCAATATACTATTGGTTATCGCCGCCATTCCCGATGCAAACGCAAGAGCTCCAACTCCGCCTTCCATCGCAGCTACACGCTTCTCAAGAACATCAGTCGTCGGATTCATCAGCCGCGTATAGATATTCCCGAACTCTTTCAGTGCGAAAAGATTCGCAGCATGTTCGCTGTCATTGAAAACATAACTTGTAGTCTGGTAGATCGGTACCGCCCTGCTGCCGGTTGTTGGATCGACTTCCTGGCCGCCGTGTAATGCTAATGTTTCTGTTCTATACTCAGCACTCATTTTTCAATCCTTTAGTTTTTAGGTAATATTTCTATCATTCTATTTAACGCTCTTTGAGCCTTCTCTGCTACATTGAACTCAACTGTTATCCGCTCACACATCTCTTCGAGGCTAAGCAGTACTTTGTCCAAAGTTATCTTTTTCATATTTGGACAAATCGCCCGCTCTGTCGGGCATATATACTCAGCCTCAGGATTCTCCTTCTTTAGCGCGTGAATAATCCCTTCCTCAGTTCCGACGATATATCTCTTTGCCGCATTATTTTTAACATAACTTAACATCTGCCCCGTACTCAGCAGCTCATCCGACACATCCCTTACTTGCTTATTGCATTCCGGATGGCTCATCACTATAGCGTCAGGGTATTCCTCTTTCGCCTTTTTTATATCATCAACAGTAATGTTGATATGCGTAGGGCAATAGCCCGGCCACAATACTATATTTCTGCCCGTTCTCTCTTTTACAAAGCTGCCAAGATTCTTATCCGGCACAAAAATTATTTCTTTATCCGCCGGTAAAGACTTCACAACTTCAACTGCGTTCGAACTCGTGCAGCAGTAATCGCTCTCAGCCTTGACTTCCGCGCTGCTGTTTACATAGCACACTACCAGTGCGCCCGGATGCTTACCTTTTAGCTCGCGCAACTGCTCCGCCGTTATCATATCAGCCATCGGGCAACCCGCGAATCTGTCCGGCAGCAGCACCGTCTTATCAGGCGACAATATCGCCGCCGTCTCAGCCATGAACTGAACACCGCAAAACACTATAACATCAGCTTCTGTCTTAGCCGCTTCAACGCTAAGCCCCAAAGAATCACCGCAAAAATCCGCCATATCCTGAATTTCTCCGGTTTGATAATTGTGGGCCAAAATTACTGCGTTCAAGCTGTTCTTTAGTTCAGATATCCTATCCAGCAGCTCGCTCAACGAAATACTCCAATCTCGATAAAATTTTATTACTTGCGTTCATTGATCTCTAACTCACCACTGTCTATAGTAACAGTAACATTTGGCGGTACTGATTCTTTTACCCATACGTTACTGCCGATCACAGAATTCTTCCCGATTGTCACATCGCCAAGTATAGTCGCCTCGGCATATATTGTCACATTGTCTTCGAGCGTCGGATGTCTCTTGCCGCCCTTGATTATCCTACCCCGTTCGTCCTTGGCAAAGCTAAGCGCCCCCAGCGTAGTCCCCTGGTATATTTTTACATTATTACCAATCAGTGTCGTCTCGCCAATCACAACACCCGTACCGTGATCTATAAAAAATCTTTTTCCAATCTTCGCGCCCGGATGAATATCTATACCGGTCGAAGAGTGGGCACATTCTGCCATTATCCTCGGTATAAGCGGCACTTCCTGCAAAAACAATTCATGAGCTATCCGATGCGCCGTAATAGCTATAATAAAGGGATAACTTATTACAATTTCCTCGTATGAATTCGCCGCCGGGTCACCATCGAACGCTGCCATCACATCTTCTTTCAGCAGTTCGCGTATCTCCGGTAATTTATCCAGTAATTTTTTCGTAGCTTCAGCAGCCATAAGACTGCAGTCACCGCTGTCACATTTTTCCATCCGGCAGCGATACTTATACGCACGTTCTATTTGCTCACTCAACTCGGTGTAAACATGGCACAAAATATCTATCACTACGTAGCGAATATTGGATTTTGTAACTTTACGCTTGCCGGTATAGCCAGGGAATATCAGCTCAGTTAGTAATTCGAGCACTTCGAATATCTTATCTCGTACCGGCAGATTTGCAGCATCAATAAAATTGATCCCTGAATCGCCCTCATAGGTCTCACAAATCTGATCAACCAATACCTGAAGCTTAGCATTTATAAGTTTACCTTCATCCATATCTCTTCTTTTTGCTCCCAGCCGTTTTACTAATCAAGGCCTTCATAAAGCTCGGTAGATATATACCGCTCTCCCGTATCACATATAAAAGTTACAATATTCTTACCGGCATTTTCAGGCCGCTTGGAAACTTCTGCTGCCGCCCATACATTTGCGCCGGCGCTAATACCAGCCAGAATTCCTTCCTTGCTCGCAAGCTCACGAGAAGTCCTCATAGCATCGGTATTACTTACCTTTATTATCTCATCTATCACGCCAACTTCAAGAACATCCGGGACAAATCCAGCCCCGATTCCCTGAATTTTATGTGGCCCCGGCTTGCCTCCCGATAAAATCGGCGAATCTTCAGGCTCTACCGCTATTACATTAAGATTAGGATTTTTGCCCTTCAGAAACCTCGCACAGCCGGTTATCGTGCCG
>JANQHJ010000011.1 GCA_028282745.1 Sedimentisphaerales bacterium
GTGATCGCTAAAGCAAAATACAAAAGTATTATCCATCAAGCCGTCCTTCTCCAGCTCCGCCATTATCTTACCGATATGCTCATCTGTTAATTTAACACAGTCATAATGCATTGCCCAATGCTTGAGAATAATATCGTCCTTCGGATAGTAGGGCGGCAGGGTCTTAGCTGCCTCTTGCGGGTCGATCCTGACCTTTCTATTATTGAAAGCCTTTTTCTGGAAGACGTATTTACCACCTGCCAGCTGGATCTGACCGAAGAAAGGCTGCCCCTCAGGCCTTGCCCGCCACGGTGCATATTTGTCATCTGTTTTTGAATACATCTCCCCGAGGTTATGAACGAAATTATAATGTGTCTTACCCGCATTGAATGTGAAATAACCTTTTTCCTTGAACAATATAGGAATGGTTTTTATTCCCTCTGGAAGATGGATAGGTGCCTCGCGATAAGAGCTGTTATGATTATGAGCGCCGGTCGTCGTTGCCATCGCACCGGTAATTATCGTACTTCTACACGGCGAACACACCGGGGTCGTCACAAAGGCCCGCTCGAACAATACCCCTGTACTCGCCAGCTTATCCATATACGGCGTCTCGATCAGCCTCGTACCGTAACAGCTCAAGAACGGATTCATATCCTCGATATAAAGCCATAAAATATTCGGCTTCTCCAGCTCCGCCGAATTCTTGGCTCCCAACGCCAAAGCATTATGCGATAACAACGACAGACCTGAAATTACAGCGCATTTGTTAAATTCGCGACGATTCATCTTTACACCTTTCACTTTATAACCCCATCTTGTAAGTATCCCTGAGAGCCGATGCCGCAATTTTACAAAACTTATCCCTCCCCATAAAGCATTTTCTTTTAGCTTCAGCTTGCCTAAAAAAATCTGTAATAAAAAAGCCTCCCATAAGGGAGGCTTTCGATGTCTAAGCATAATCGCTTTTTAGCAGGGCACTACGTTTGTAGCGCAAGGCCCTTTTCTGCCTTCGCCGATCTCGAACTCGACCTTTTGGCCTTCATCGAGAGTGGCATAGCCTTCTGTCTTGATCTCTGAGTGATGGACGAAAAGATCTTCGCCGCCACCATCTGGATTAATAAATCCAAAACCTTTACTTGCATTGAACCATTTTACTGTACCTGTACTCATACTTATACTGCTTCCTGGCCTGTACTGGGCCACATAACTATATCTCTCAACTTTATTTTACTGGGGGATACTCCTGAGAGATGAAAGAATATTCTCCACTAAAAAATCCACAATAACAATATCGACAATATTATGCAAGATATAAATGAAAAATAATACAACATGCCCCCGGGCATCAACGTCAATTTGTGAAACTTGCCTGCCTTAGAAGAATTTGCGATGAAAAAACTAAAAAAAATGTTGCCTTTGCCCATTCGAGTTGCTAAAATCCCTTTTTTAATGACGAATTCGAAAAATTTGACAGTAGATTAAGAAAACGCCTCGATTCTCAGGGGCGTTTTTTTTAAGGATTTTAGGCGGCCAATACGGATTACGAAATTAAAAAAATGAGGGTATTTCGAAGGGATTCGAAGCACTGAACAACAGTCAAAATACACGAGAAACAAATCATGCCAAAGCGAAAAGACATCAAAAAAATACTGATAATAGGCTCTGGGCCCATCGTCATCGGCCAGGCCTGCGAATTTGACTATTCCGGCGCACAGGCCTGTAAGGCCCTTCGCAAAGAGGGTTTTAAGGTCGTGCTGGTCAACAGCAACCCGGCTACGATCATGACCGATCCTGAGCTGGCCCATCGGACGTATATTGAGCCGATCACGCCGGAATTCGTCGAGAAGATCATCAAGAAGGAACGGCCGGACTCATTACTGCCGACCCTTGGCGGGCAGACCGGCTTGAATACGGCGGTCGAGTTAGCCGAGTCGGGCGTCCTGAAGAAATACGGCGTCAAGCTGTTGGGCGCGAATTTACGCTCTATCAAGAAAGCCGAGGAACGCGATAGGTTCAAGAAGACCATCGAGGACTGCGGCCTGCTGGTTCCCAAGAGCGGCTTCGCTCATAGTTGGGAAGAGGCCGAGAAGGTTATTGAGCACGTCGGCTTCCCAGCCATTATCCGTCCGAGCTACACCTTAGGCGGTTCAGGCGGTAACGTTGCCTATAATATGGAGGAATACCGTAAGTATATCGACTGGGGCCTGCACTTATCGCCGAGAACTCAGGTTTTGGTTGAAGAATCGGTAGTCGGCTGGAAGGAATACGAGCTTGAGGTCATGCGTGACCGCAAGGACAATGTGGTTATTGTCTGCTCGATCGAGAATTTGGACATCATGGGCATCCACACTGGCGATAGTGTGACTGTTGCCCCTGCCCAGACGCTGACTGACAAGGAATACCAGATAATGCGTGACGCCTCGCTGAAGATCATTCGGGCGATTGGCGTCGAGACAGGCGGCTCGAACATCCAGTTCGCGGTCAATCCCAAAAACGGGAAACTATATGTAATCGAAATGAACCCCCGCGTCTCACGAAGCTCAGCGCTGGCTTCCAAGGCCACCGGTTTTCCAATCGCGAAGATCGCGTCGCTGTTGGCGGTGGGATATACGTTGGATGAGATCACGAATGATATAACTAAAGTTACGCCGGTCTGTTTTGAGCCGACGATTGATTACTGTGTTGTGAAGTGGCCGAGGTTTACGTTCGAAAAGTTCCCGAATACGAATCCGGAATTAACAGTGCAGATGAAGTCGGTCGGTGAGGCGATGAGTATCGGGCGAACGTTCAAAGAGTCTTTGCAGAAGGCGATACGGTCGCTGGAGATCGATCGGTATTCGCTGGATTCGAAATATATCCCGCAAGGGCTATCTCTCTCCGAGATCAAAGCGAAACTTAAATCCAACTGCTGGGATAAGCTTTGGTATGTAGCAGAGGCGCTACGGCGGAAGATGACCGTCGAGCAGGTTAATGAATTAACAATGATTGATATGTGGTTCCTTAATAATATTAACGATATTATTAAAATGGAGCGCAAGATCGGTTCGAAGAAGCCTGAAAAATTAACAAAGGGCTTTTTGCAATCCATAAAAGAATACGGATTCAGTGATAAATTTATCGCAGCTAAGACAGGCACAACCGAATTAGCTATTCGCGAGAAGCGTTTAGAGAAGGGCGTTCAGCCTGTTTACAAAACGGTTGATACGTGCGGGGCGGAATTCGAGGCACATACGCCTTATCTTTATTCGACGTATGAGGATGAATGCGAATCAAACCCGACGAATCGCCGCAAGGTGATGATCCTTGGCGGCGGGCCTAACAGAATCGGGCAGGGTATCGAGTTCGATTACTGCTGTGTGCATGCGGCATTCGCGCTGAAGGAAATCGGCGTGGAGTCGATAATGGTCAACTGTAACCCGGAGACGGTCAGTACGGATTACGATACATCAGATCGTTTATACTTCGAGCCTTTGACATTCGAAGATGTGATGAGTATTGTCGATGTAGAGAAGCCGGACGGGGTTATCGTTCAGTTCGGCGGGCAGACACCGTTGAAATTAGCGGTGGCTTTGGAGAAAGCTGGCGTGAAAATAATCGGGACCAGCCCGGACAGTATCGACAGGGCTGAGGATCGTAAGCGGTTTAACAGGTTAGTGCATAAGCTGAAACTTCGTCAGCCTTATAGCGGAACAGCAGTGAATTATGAGCAGACTTTAAAGATAGCGAATAAATTGGGCTATCCGTTATTGATACGGCCGAGTTTTGTATTAGGCGGGCGGGCGATGGAAATCGTTTACGATGAAAGCTCGCTCAAGAAGGTAGTAGAAAACGCGATTGCGGCTTCGGGTAAGCACCCGATACTTATAGATAAATTCCTCGATGATGCTACCGAGCTTGATGTCGATGCTATCAGTGACGGTGAGCGGGTAGTGATCGGCGGGATAATGGAGCATATCGAAGAGGCTGGTGTTCATTCGGGAGACAGCGCCTGTGTATTGCCGCCGGTATCCATCAAAAAGAAAGTCATCAAAGAACTGAAACGTCAGACCAAAGAGCTGGCAAAGAACCTTAAGGTAAAGGGGCTCATTAATATTCAGTTTGCGGTTAAGGACGATGTTGTCTATATTCTCGAAGTCAACCCTCGTGCATCTCGTACGATACCATTTGTTAGTAAATCAATCGGTGTACCATTAGCGAAATTAGCGGCGAAGGTGATGGCTGGTAAGACGCTGGATGAGCTTGGTTTTACTAAAGAGGTTGAACGTGGATACTTCAGTGTTAAAGAGGCAGTGTTCCCGTTCCTGAAGTTCCCGGGTATTGATACACTATTAGGCCCTGAGATGCTATCGACGGGTGAAGTTATGGGTATCAGTGACGATTTCGGAATAGCGTTCGCCAAGAGCCAGTTAGCTGCGAGTAACTTTTTGCCGACGGGCGGGAAGGTCTTTATTAGCGTTAAGGACCGCGATAAAGCCAAGGGCGTTGAAGTTGCACGGCAGTTGCATGAGATGGGCTTTAAGATCTGCGCGACCAGGGGGACGTGCATTAATCTTATTAATAATAATGTCCCTGCTGAGTTCGTTTTGAAGGTTGACGAAGGCCGGCCTAATGTCGTCGATACGATAATCAACGGTGAGGTCGATCTTATTATCAATACGACGGTCGGTAAGCAGGCGATAATTGATTCGTTCTCTATCCGAAGGACGGCTTTGGATCGGCAGGTACCTTATGTGACGACGATGCGTGGTGCGATGGCAGTTTCTAAAGCTATCGAGGCGCTTCAGCAGCATAAGATAGGTGTTAAAGCTGTACAGTTGTACTATAGATAGCGTATAGGGTTCAGGGTGGAGGGTATAGGAAGTTAATAGTCAGTAAAAAAGAATACATGATACAGAATTGCGAGTGACAAATCACGAAGGACGAAAATATGAGTGCGATATTATTATTAGAAGACGCAACGGTATTCAAAGGCAGAAGCTTCGGTGCCAAGGGCATTAAGTGCGGCGAAGTTGTGTTCAATACTTCTATGACGGGATACCAGGAGATATTGACAGACCCATCATATAACGAACAGATAGTTACTATGACGTACCCGTTGATAGGTAACTACGGGACCAATCCGCTCGATGTGGAGTCAAGGCGGGTGTTTGTCAGCGGCTTTATTGTCAAAGAGAACTGCGAGTACCCGAGTAACTGGCGCAATAAGCATTCGCTAAGCGAGTATCTTGAAAAGAAAAGAATAGTCGGCTTAGAGGGGATAGATACACGCAGGTTGGTCAAGCATATCCGTGAAAAGGGTGCGATGCGAGGCATTATATCGTCAACTGAAATGCGGATAGGCGAGCTTAGTAAGCAGTTGGAAAAATACCCGGGGCTGGTGGATCGTGACATTGTTAAGAATGTCAGCATGAAGAAGCCTTATAAGTGGGACAAAGGTACTGTCGATGTTCTCGAAGATACTGAACTAAAGCCCAAACCTAAATATAAAGTTGTAGCTTACGATTTTGGTGTTAAGCAGAATATCCTGCGGATGCTCAGGAGTGCCGGCTGTGAAGTTACTGTTGTGCCGGGTAATACGAGTGCAAAGGATGTTTTGAAGTATAAGCCTGACGGAGTATTCCTGAGTAACGGGCCCGGCGATCCGGCGCCGGTTAGTTATGCGGCCCAGAATGTTCGCAAGCTTTTAGGTAAGGTGCCGATTTTCGGAATATGCTTAGGACATCAGATATTGGCTTTGGCGATGGGGGGGAAAACCTACAAGCTGAAATTCGGGCATCGCGGTGCGAATCATCCGGTTATGAACCTTAAGACAAAGGCTGTCGAAATCACCAGCCAGAACCATGGATTTTGCGTGGATATTGATTCGTTTGATAAGAAAGATGTAGAGCTTACACATATCAATCTTAACGATAATACGCTGGAAGGCTTTCGCTGTAAGAAAGTGCCTGCATTCTGCGTGCAGTATCATCCGGAAGCTTCGCCGGGGCCGCATGATTCGAGCTATCTTTTCGAAGAATTTACGCAACTGATGGATAAGGCTAGGAAATCCTAATCTCTAAATCCTAAACAAATTAAAAATTCAAAACGCAAATGCTTGAAACTAATGATTGCCGCGTCGGCTTTGGCCTTCTCGCAATGACAATTGGTTTTCCTGTTGTATATAGGAGATTTTCTGGGAGGGAGGTTGACATTTCTTTTATATCAATTAACCTGATGTCTTGTATTATAAATAATTAGCGAATTGAAGAAGGAGAATTGGTATGTGGAAGAAGCTTAATAGCCCCATCGTAATCGTTATCATCGCATTAGCAGGTCTTTATGGTGTTTTGGAGCTGTCGCAGAGTAAATCGACTCTGGCTCAGGAGATACGGGGGGCATACGATGAGATAAACGCTATTGTCAAAGAAGGCTCATCGGAGGCGGAGAAGACCAAGGCTATACAGGAATTCGCAAAGGAGATAGCAATGCAGATTCGCGGGGGATTCGGAACTGGATTTGGAGACGATGAGTCTGAAAAAAAAGCGAAGGATAAAGAGTATGTCGAGACCAGGTCCAAGGTGAAGATAATCGAGCTCAAAAAGGTCAAGTCCAGCTGGTCGGATCGTGAGAAGTATGTGTTCGCGGTTAAGAACGAGTCGGATAAAACAGTCAGTTCGATAAAGCTAAACTATGAGTTCTATCAGAAAGGTAAGCTTATCGATTGTGAAAACAGGTGGGTCAGCCAGGTCAAGTTGCTTGGGCCTGGTGAGGAAGTAGCGGTAAGTAAGGAAAGACGGTTGCCGGGTGAAGACAGTAGTGTACATTCTGCTGATGAGATAAGAGTTAAAGTGACATCACTGGACATACGTTGATCGTCGTATTAGCAGTGTTTACTAAATAAGTTGACGTGCCGGTGGATTTAATTGATAATTTACCTGTGTGAATTCCAGCGTCTTTATTAAGGAATTAAGCTCATGTTACCGAAGTTGTGGGCGTTTCTGACGACGGATGTGTGGCGGCTGCGATTGAGTAATTATCCGCCATCGCAATCATTTCTTTTGAAGCAGCTTAGGATATTTCTCTTGTCGGTTCGTGGTTTTGTAGAAGACAAGTGTAAGTTCAGGGCATCAGCGCTTACATTTTTTACGCTGCTTTCTATTGTACCGGTAGTTGCTATGGCGTTTGGGGTATCGAAGGGATTCGGGCTGGATGATAAGCTCAAAGCCACGATAATGGAGAGATTTCAGGGCGAGGAGTTAGCGAGCCAAAAAGAAGTAGTTGATAAGGTTATAGTTTTTTCCGAGACATTATTAGATAACACCAGCAGCGGATTAATAACCGGTATAGGTGTTGTGTTTTTGTTCTGGGCTGTGATCAAGCTTCTGGGCAATATCGAGAATGCATTCAATGATATCTGGGGGATCAAGGTTCCAAGGCATATTGGTAGAAAATTCAGCGACTATCTTTCGTTGATGCTGGTATGTCCTTTTTTAATGGTTATCAGCAGCAGTATGACTGTAATGGTCAATGAGAAAATGCTGGTGTGTCTTTCAAAGACTAAGGCTCTTAGTTTTTTGGTTCCTTTCGTTGACTTTTTGTTGAAATTGAAATTAGCTCCTTTTATTACAGTATGGCTGGCTTTTACCTTTATATTTGTATTTATGCCCAATACTAAGGTCCGTATCAAGTCGGGTTTGTTTGGAGGGGTCATAGCTGGAACCATATTTCAGTTCGTTCAGTGGGTGTACATTAAGTTTCAGGTCGGCGCGGTTAATTATGGTGCGATCTACGGCAGTTTTGCGGCATTACCATTATTCTTGATGTGGCTGCAAATCAGTTGGCTTGTGGTGTTGTTCGGGGCTGAGCTTTCCTTTGCTCATCAGAATGTAGAGACTTATGAATATGAGCCTGATTGCTTGAGGGCAAGTGGGGCGTTCAAGAAGAGGGTTTCGCTATTGATAAGTCACATGCTGGTCAGGAGATTCTGTAATGCAGAAGGGGCTCTGGACGCGACGACGATATCACACACTCTTGAGATACCTATTCGATTGGTGCGTGAGTCGTTATATGAGTTGGTTGAGGCCGGTATATTATCCGAAGTCAAGGCCGATGGGGGCAGGACTATATCTTATCAGCCGGGCGTTGATGTTTCGCTGTTGACGATGGAATATGTGGTGAACGCACTTGAGAGTCGAGGCAAAAGTGATGTGCCGGTGGCGGATACGGCGGAACTGGCGAAGATATCAGAGTGCATGAAGAGCTTCGAGGATGATATTAGAAATTCAGCGGCGAATGTGCTGTTGAAGGAGATATAATAAGTTCTTAGTTTTAAGTTTGCTCTGTAGAAAAGTTGTAACACCAGGTCATTGCGAGCGCAGCGAAGCAATCTTAAACGTTCAAAAATCAAGATTGCCGCAGTCGCTATCGCTCCTTCGCAATGACTTTAATCTTCTTTTCTACATAGCATACTCAAAATTCAAAACAACTTCTTATACGCTTTAGACCGCCAAAGCATGTTAATGTTAAACCTTATATACCTTCAGAATACGTGTTTTGCAGAGGTTTGATCACTATCGGGCTGGTAATACCGCTGGGGAGCATTTTGTCTTCGTCGGGAGTGATCTCTATTGTACCGACGTCGCCGGCTTCGGTTGTTTCGGAACCGCCGTCACCAAGTGTAGCTCCAATATTCGTAACATAACCACTGCTCCAACCCGTCGTATCACACATTGAAATAATAGTTCCATATATCTGGGCATTACCCCTGACATCGACAATTCCACCGACGATCGCTCCGGTCAGTACATTATTCTCACCGAGATTGGGATTTGTGTTGCCAAGATTAACATTGAAATGCGGCGCAAGAATAGTTGCGTCCGCAGTAGAATTGTTAAAAGTAGCCTCACCTGTAAAATACAAGCAGTTGTCTTTCCATTTAAACTGCTGGGGGACGTCTGTAACTATAATACCGTTGAAAGTGCAGTCTTCAAATCGCACATTATTATATTTGTAACTGCCGCTTTTATAACAGTCTATGTATAACACTCCTTCGAATGTGCAGTTTCTAAACAGTGCGTTACGATTGTCATCAAGTATAGCATCGGTGAATGTCGTATTTTCATAGACATGTCGATAAAGCTTCCTGCTACTGTAATACTTCGGTGAAGAATAGCCTCCCTGATCGGACGGTTTGTGCGGGAAATATTCAATTTCTATATCGCCGGATGATGGGATGTCATAAAGACCGCTGTTATAGCTGTCGGTGTCATAGTCAGAAATATCCATACCGGGGATATTGGTCTGATCGAGCTGGTCATAATTACAACCTTCGTGATAGCCCTGGAGCTCGTCGTCCGGGTCGATGTAACGATCCTCATAATTAATGCCGAGCGGATCGCCGTTGACATCAATCGGATTGCCATTTTCATCGAGTGTCTCGAGCTGGAAATCATTAGCATATTCAATATCATCGAGATTCAGTACCGTATTTACTGTTCCCTCGACTCTCGAATCGGATGTCATGTTGAATGGTGAAATATCAGTCCTGTCCCAGGCACTATAGATGTCGCCATGTATGGTCGAGTCACCTGTAATCCACATACGGCCTCGGCTGGCGATCGCGTATTGAAGAACGGAGCTATCCTTTGTTATCGATAGATCCATGTTAACAGAACGTGTAATTGAATTTTTGCTGCCGATTGACTGAACCTTGATAGTGAAAGGATCGCTGTCATAACGATAAAAGCGCAGTTTAAAAGTTGTGCCCATATTACCGAAATCAAGATATTGCGTGATTATCTCATCGCCGCTGCCCTGAGAATCGGTAAAACCCTGTGCTGCGGGAACTGATTTACCATCCAGGCTCCAGTCTCGAAGGTGTGTACAAAACTTGGCCCATGTCTGATCGGCCTCTGTCTCGCTGACCGTATTGGTCATAGTGCTATCTAATGGAACTGTAGAGATTATTCTTTTGGCGCAGTGGATACCAGATTGGGCGGCGCAAAAGGCATTGTTGACTTTTTGCTGATTGCCGGCTATCTGGGCATTGTTGTTAGACATGCTGACAAGCGCCACTGAAAGAGTCGAGAACAACAGGATGAATACCATCGAAATGACCATCGCTATACCGCGATGTCTTTTTTGAAACTTACCCAGTGCAGCTTTCATCGTAAACCCCTTTGCTTTTGGTGCAATAAAAAAATTCTCTGCACCTTCTATGCGCTACGCGCTCCAATTAAAATATATGAAATAAAATTCCGGCCACAAAACTCACCGCATATAACTGTTCCGATAAAATCGAATAGAGACACAGAGTTGAAAGAATTTAGAATTCAGAATCCAAAATTCAGGATGCTCTGTAGAAAAGTTGTAACATCAGGTCATTGCGAGCGCAGCGAAGCAATCTTAAACGTTCAAAAATCAAGATTGCCGCAGTCGCTATCGCTCCTT
>JANQHJ010000044.1 GCA_028282745.1 Sedimentisphaerales bacterium
ACTAAAAGTCCTTGGTATTGAAGATAATACCGTTGTCTTCTTCACCTCCGACAATGGCGGACAAAACATGTGCACCTCTAATTCCCCGCTAAGGGGCCAGAAGGGTACGCTCACCGAAGGCGGCATCCGTGTCCCGATGTTCGTCAAATGGCCCGGTGTTATAAAGCCCGGCACAAAATCAAAGACACCTGTCACCGTAGTTGACTTTTTCCCAACTCTTATGGAGATTGCGTCTTGTCTCAATAGCCATAAGCTCGCTCTCGATGGTGAAAGTATAATACCTCTGCTTAAACAAAATGGTGATCTAAAGCGGAAATCGATCTTCTGGCACCTGCCGAGCTACAATGGCAACGGCTCGGCCAACGCTCGAATTTGGCAGACACCGGCAGGTGTCATCCGAAAGGGCGACTGGAAGTTGTTCGAAAACTTCGAAGATGGCTCACTGGAACTTTACAATTTAAAAGATGACATCTCCGAATCAAACAACCTCGTATCTATCAATCCTAAAAAAGCCAATGAGCTTCTTAAGGAGCTAAAAACCTGGCAAAAAGAAACAAATGCCCCAATTCCCAAAGAACTAAATCCTAAGTTCGAACCAGATTCGAGAGATTGGCTGAAAGACAAAAATAAAAGGCTGTAAAAAGAATTTGCTTTGTAGAAAAGAAGACTAAAGTCATTGCGAAGGAGCGATAGCGACTGCGGCAATCTTGATTTTTGAACGTTTAAGATTGCTTCGCACCTAAGGCACCTTCGGCTGCGCTCGCAATGACCTGATGTTACAACTTTTCTACAGAGCAAAAAGAATTTAAAATTCATATTTCTTCATGACTTTCACATGCTTAGGCCCGACTCGTTTTTATGTTTGTTAAGGTTTAGGGCTAATATTAAAAAATCACAAAAATGTAGCTATTTGAAATTTATTCTACAAAAATGTAGTTATTTTGCGTGAAGTGGCTTTTTTGTAATAGCGATATAAGTCATTATTGAGCAAAAGGATACAGTTTTATTCGGGGGTTTGTCTTATTTCTGGCACGTTTGTTGCTTTATTAACATCCTGTTAAGTGTGCAGTAATGCTTTTTATTTAGTTAATAAAGCAGGAGAACAGAAGTGGCACGGTTAGATAAAAGATCGAGTGTATCCGTTAGGCCGACAGTCTTAATAGTTTTGGCCTTGCTAACATTTATTTGCGGCTCAGCAATCGCTGAAACTGATGAGCCCATGACTATCGAAAAGTTAAAGCAAAGTCTCGATACGGTCTGGGTTCTGATCGCCGCTTTTTTGGTATTCTTCATGCAGGCTGGTTTCGGAATGGTAGAAGCCGGCTTTATCAGGGCGAAGAACACTTGCAACATCCTGACAAAAAATTTCCTCGATTTCTGCATGGCGTCGCTGGGATTTTTCCTTGTCGGCTATGCTTTCATGTTCGGCAAAGGTAACGGCTTCATAGGTTATGAAGGTTTTTGCCTTGCTGGATTAGGTGATAAAACTGCAAGCGGAATCCCTGTTTTTGCCTTCTGGCTTTTCCAGGCTGCCTTTTGCGGAGCTGCTGCTACCATTGTTGCTGGTGGTATGGCAGAGCGTATGAAGTTCATCGGTTATCTTATCTACTCATTTATTATCTCGGCATTGATATATCCTATCATTGGGCACTGGGTATGGGGCGGCGGTTGGTTATCTGGTATGGGCTTCCATGATTTCGCCGGTTCGACAGTAGTCCACACAACTGGCGGCATCGCAGCCCTTATAGGAACTATAATACTAAGACCAAGGGAAGGTAAATTCGGTCTTGATGGCAAGGCAAATGCTATTGCAGGCCATAGCATTCCATTGGCATCGTTAGGTGTTTTCATCCTGTGGTTCGGCTGGTTCGGATTCAATCCCGGCTCGACGCTTGGTGTCAGCAACGGCGGCTTTGATATAGGCAGGGTAGCGATCAACACTAATCTCGCTGCTGCTTTAGGTGGTATTTTTGCGATGATAACCGTCTGGATACGTTTCGGAAAACCTGATCTGTCGATGGCAATGAATGGTGCGTTAGCAGGTTTGGTCGGAATAACCGCACCATGTGCTGTCGTAGATCCATGGGCCGCATGTGTTATAGGTGCCGTCTCCGGTATCATAGTGGTTCTCGGTGTTCAGTTCCTCGACAAGATGCACATCGACGATCCGGTCGGTGCTATACCCGTCCACGGGATGTGTGGTATCTGGGGTACCATCGCAGTTGGTATCTTTGGCAAAGCAGCATTAGGTCTTGAAAGTCCGGGGTTCGTTTACAGCGGAAATCCTACTCAGTTAGGAACTCAGATGGTCGGTTCATTTGTCACTGTGGCCTTCGTGCTTGTAACTATGGGCGCCGTCTTTAAAATTATTGATGTCACGATTGGCCTTAGGGTCAGCCGCGACGAAGAACTCCGTGGCCTCGACATAGGCGAGCATGGAATGGAAGCGTACAGCGGATTCCAGATTTTCAGTACTACTTAATTTATAACTGATAGAGGATAGAACAATGAAACTCGTTATAGCTTATATTCAGCCGCATAAATTGGTAGATGTCAAAAAGGCCCTTTACAAGGCCGAGGTTCACAAAATGTCCGTAACAAACGCTATGGGCTGCGGTGAACAGCACGGCTACGAAGAGAGCTACCGCGGCATCAAGTTCGAAGTGAACCTCTTAAAGAAAGTAAGGCTTGAGATAGGTGTAAATGATGATTATCTCGACAAGACCGTCAACGCTATAGTTGAAGGTGCCAAGACAGGCCAGATCGGCGATGGAAAAATATTCGTGCTCGACTTGCCGCAGTGTATTAGAATACGAACCGGCGAGAAGGGTAATGATGCGATCGGATAAGCTTGGGAAAAAGCTTTGTTAATAATTCATAGGTATTGGTTTTTTCGGTAACTGAAATTAACCTAAAAAGACAGGAGAAACAGTAATGTGCAAGTCACGTAAACCAGTAACAGAAGTTTTCGGCTCGAACGTTTTCAACGAAGCTGTAATGCGTGAGCGTTTACCCGAGGACACTTATAATGCTCTAAAAAAGATAATGTCCGGCAACCTGCCGCTTGAACCGGCCATCGCCGACGTAGTTGCAAATGCGATGAAGGATTGGGCCATTGAAAAAGGAGCCACACACTTTTGTCACTGGTTCCAGCCGATGACAGGCCTGACCGCTGAAAAGCACGACTCATTCATCTCGCCGACTTCAGACGGCAAGATCATGATGGAATTCAGCGGTAAAGAGCTTTGTCAGGGCGAGCCCGACGCATCGTCGTTCCCGTCAGGCGGCCTTCGTGCAACTTTCGAAGCTCGCGGCTACACCGCATGGGACTGCACTTCGCCGGTATTCATTAAAGAAGACGGAGACAACATTACGCTCTTTATCCCAAGTGCCTTCTTCTCTTACACCGGCCTGGTCCTCGACAAGAAAACACCATTGCTGCGTTCGATGGATGCTCTTGATAAACAAGCTGTCCGAGTCCTGAAAGTGCTCGGCAACAAAACATCTAACCATGTAATTGCTACTCTCGGCCCTGAACAGGAATACTTTCTCATCGACCGTGTATTTTATGAAGAGAGACTCGACCTCATGCTGACCGGCCGTACACTCTTGGGTGCCGCTCCACCGAGAGGCCAGGAAATGGATGACCATTACTTCGGCACTATCCACGAGCGCGTCGCTTCTTATATGAACGATGTCAACTATGAACTGTGGAAACTCGGAGTCTCAGCAAAAACTCAGCATAACGAAGTCGCTCCTGCCCAGTACGAGCTGGCGCCGGTATTCGCTACGGTAAATGTTGCGACTGACCATAACCAACTGACGATGGAAACACTGCAGAAGATAGCTGTAAAGCACGGCTTCGTCTGCCTGCTGAACGAAAAACCGTTCGCCGGCATCAACGGCTCAGGAAAACACAACAACTGGTCAATGGTAACCGATGACGGCATCAACCTGCTTGGTCCCGGCAAGACGCCGCATGACAACATGGTCTTCCTCGTTATCCTCTCAGCCGTGGTAAAGGCTGTCGATAAGTATGCCAAACTCTTACGTGCCTCGGTCGCCAATACCGGTAATGAGCATCGTCTTGGTGCTAATGAAGCACCGCCGGCCATCGTCTCAGTATTTTTGGGCGAACAGCTCAACGATATATTCGAACAGCTCGCTGCAGGCGGCGCTACTTCATCGAAGCAGGGCGGCGAAATCAAGCTTGGCGTCTCGACCTTACCGCCGTTGCCGAAGGACTGTACCGACCGTAACCGTACCTCGCCGTTCGCCTTTACAGGCAACAGATTCGAGTTCAGAATGGTTGGCTCTACTCAGTCAACATCCGGCCCGGTATTCGTACTAAATACTATCGTAGCCGACACTCTCGCTGAGATCGCTGACGAACTCGAAGGTGCAGGCGATGTAAAAACCGCCGCCCAGAAGATTTTGCAGAAGATCGCTACCGAACACAGCAAGGTTATTTTCAACGGTGATAACTATACAGACGAGTGGGTCATTGAAGCCGAAAAGAGAGGCTTGCCGAACATACGTACAACCGTTGAGTCTATAAACACGATTATGGATCCGGAAAACGTCGCGGTCTTCGAGCGTCACAAGGTCCTCAGCAAAGACGAGCTTCACGCCCGTACCGAAGTATTGCTTGAGGCTTACAGCATGCAGATAAACATCGAGGCAAAGACAATGCTCGACATGACAAAGCGTCAGATCGCTCCTGCAGTCTCTGCTTACAGTGAAAGGCTTGCCTCAGCAGCCAACTCTGTCAAGACCGCCGGTGCCGATCCAGCCTCGCAGGTTGCGATGCTTAAAGAAGTATGCTCTCTTCTGGGCTCGCTGAATGATTCTATTAAGAAACTTGAAGCTGCTGCCGAAAAAGCGTCTGCTGTTAAAGATGCAGCCAAACAGGCTGGCTCCTTCAAGGATGATGTTATACCAGCTATGGCAGCTGTGAGAGAGGTCGCCGACAAGCTCGAGACTATCGTAGATGCCGATATTTGGCCTTTGCCGACCTACGCACAGATGCTGTTCCTGAAGTAAAATTTGAGAGTTCGAGACCGGCCTTTTAGGAATTTTCAGGCCGAGCCGATACCTGTGGAACCCATACCGGTGCGCTAGTCGTACCGGTATGGGCTGTTTTACGTATAGATGATTGACTTTCAAGCCTTGATTGTGTACCATAAAGGGCTTTAGTAGATAGAAGACTTTAATACGCTTAGGATTAAGGCTAAATGTTTGAAAAACAAGGACTTTACGACCCAGGATATGAGCATGATGCGTGTGGGATCGGAGCCGTTGTAAACATCAATGGCAAACGCGATCATTCTATCATAACCTACGGCAAGGAAACCCTCATGAACCTCCACCACCGTGGTGCCGCCGGTGCCGATGAGACAACTGGTGATGGAGGCGGTATCCTTTTTCAGATCCCTCACGAATTTTTCCTCGACGAATGCAAAAAGCTCAAGATCGACCTGCCCGAGCTTGGTAAATACGCCGTCGGCATGGTCTTCGGCCCACAGAACAAAGAGCTTCGCAGTAAATGCGACAAGATACTCGAAAAAGCAATCGCCAATTATGACATGAAGGTCATCGGCTGGCGTGACGTACCTGTCGAGAAAGACTGCCTCGGCGAGATAGCTCTAAGCTCCGAGCCGACCATGAAGCAGATATTCGTACTTGGCGATTATCCCGAGATCGAATTCGAGCGTCGTCTCTACATGGCAAGAAAAAGAGCAGAGAAATTAATAAAGGAAAAATTTGGCGAAGAGGCTGAAGATTTTTACGTTGCCAGCCTTTCATGCAGAACGATCAATTATAAGGGTATGTTCTTTGCGTGGCAACTGTTCGCTTACTTCCCGGACTTAATGGACGAGCGTGTAAAGACATCGCTCTGTATCGTTCACCAGCGTTACAGCACGAACACTTTACCGAACTGGAAGCTTGCTCAGCCGTTCAGGTGTATTGCTCACAATGGCGAGATCAATACCCTAAGCGGTAACCGCAACTGCATGAGAATCCGCGAGCGCTCGATGGACTCGACCGTTTACGGCGAAGGGCTAAACGACC
>JANQHJ010000091.1 GCA_028282745.1 Sedimentisphaerales bacterium
ACATTTATCTTCCGGCAGTTGCTCTATTATCTGTTCATATAGCCAGACAGCTTTATCCGGCTTGCCTTTACCTCTGAGAGCATCAGCTAAGAAGCATAACTGTTTTCCGGCAGCATTACTATCGGCATAATCAGATTTGAACCTGACGATAGCAGCCTTAGCTGCATTATAATCTTCATTTTCTATCAACTCCTGAATACCAAGTTTGGCATGAGAGATGGTCGCTTTGTTGCCGGGGTATTTGCCGCAATATTCGGATTTAACCTCGGCGTAGATTTCATTTGCCTTTTGGAGATTGCCCCTGTTCTTATATACATTGGCAACAGCAAGTAACGAATTACCAAGCTGATTGCAATCGGCATAATCGGCTTTGAGTTTTGAAACAGCTTCATCTGCCGCGGCATATTTCTTCTTCCAGACTAACTTCACTATCGCAAGCTTGTCCTTCTGCATACTCGCTATAGTTGCATATTTATCATTCGGAAACTGCGCGATGACCTGGTCATAAAGCCACATCCTGCTTTTGCGGTCCCTGCCGTGACTTTTGGTCATTATATATAACTGCATAGCAAGATCATCACGGCTGGGAAAGTCAGCCTTGATCTGCGTAATTACAGCCTGCGCGGATGTGTAGTTGCCAGCCTTTAACAGTTGTGAAAGATTGAGCTTTGCTTTATATACGCCTGCTAATTGGCCGTACTCACTATTATCGAATTGCCGTATCATCTTATCATAAATACTTACCGCCCTGTCAAGCTGCCCCTTGCCCCAATATCCTTTGGCAATCCTCATTAAGTTCTTACCCAGATTAGGGTCGTTAGCATAATTCTCCCAAAGCCCAGCCACCGCTGAATCAGCCGCGTTATAATTTTGTGTTTTGATCTGTACTGAAATATCTTTAGCCGCCTCTTCTATCGCCGGTGACAATGCAAAAGACATGCTAAAAGTGACTAAAATAGCAATTATTAGGCCAAAAATGAAATGTTTTGCCGTTAGAAACTGTTTATTCATACTGTCACCCCTTAAAAAATATGAAATTCGGTCGGTGGGTTTAAGTCGGCGTAAGAAAAGAAGTCAAGGCCATTACTTGCATGCCGACATGTTAGGAAGTTTTCTTTTTCCCTGAACATATCCGTTCCTTAGAATCATCCTTATAATGAATTCTATACAAGCAGAACTCGAAATTGTCAAGGAAAAAAGGTCTGAAAACACATATTTTCATAAATATCGCTTAACTCGCTAAGCGGGTTGGGGTGCGAGAATATTTAGTAGTAAGACAGAGCCATTGAATAGTGCGTGTATGAATATAGGACGTAGTAATGAGCCGCTTTTTTCATAAGAGTAGCCGAGCAATGCACCCAGTACAAAGATGGCAGGCCAGTGGGCAGGGTCACCGTGAAAGATGGCGAAGAAGCCCGAGCAGAGAAAAACAACTGGCCACGGCCTCCCTAAATAAGTTCGAGCAATGTTCTGAAAAAGTCCCCTGAAAATAAGCTCCTCAATAACCGGCGTTATGATAACGACGTTAATAAATATTGTTGTAATGACGAGTGTGTCTTTTTGGTATATTATCAATTGCAGTTCGGGATGTGGTGTGATATCAAAGTCGGGCCTTAGCAGTTTACCAATTGAAACAGTGATAGCTAATACAACTATCATTACCGGCTGAATCGAAAACAATCCGATGCCTGCATAGAGCAGGTCTTTGGGTAATTGCCTGAATCTAAAGCCCAAGCCGATAAGGCCACGGCAAAAATGTCGGCGGATGGCAACAAGGATCAATGCAATAACACATAGATATAATATCATTTGAGTACAGTTCGATATGAGTATTCTGTTTTTCTCGGAAAGTGATTTGGTTAAAGGGTCAGTCGCAATACCGAGTATTATTGTTGAGAGGAGCCAAAACAGAATTGCCGCGAATGGAAAGAGCAAGGGCATGTCGTTTCTTCTTGATTTGGCGTTAAGCAGAGAGGTTCGTCCGAATGATGTTTTTATGAGCCAATATATGAAAACCGCCGAAGGCAGTGCAAAGGCTATAATGTTCTGGCCATGTTTGCTTATAAATTCGTTAAACATATCTGATTGGCTAAAGTTTTACTTTTATTAAGCATTAAGTTGTATTAAAGTAAGCAATTAGAAATTTAGTTTTCGTGAGTTTCTCAAAACCACGCTCGATTTGCAAGGAAAATAGACAATGGATGTCTTTCAAATAGAAGGGCCTGTTCAGTTAAAAGGCAGTATCAAGGTAAACGGCGCGAAGAACGCTGCTTTGCCGATTATGGCAGCGGCTGTATTAGCCGAGGGGCGATCGACTGTCAAAAATGTTCCCAACCTCTCCGACATTTCCGTTTGTGGCGAATTGTTGAAGTCTTTGGGCTGTAATGTCGAACGGCAGGGTGATGAGATTTCAATTGACGCCACTACGATCGATAATCCCGTCGGCGATTATGAAATAGTTCGTAAGATGCGGGCGAGCATTTGTATTTTAGGTCCTTTGCTTGCTCGATGCGGTAAAGTGAGAGTCTCCATGCCGGGTGGTTGTGCGATAGGTTACAGGCCGGTCGATATACACCTGCGCGGGCTCCGTGAACTTGGTGCCGACATATTTATTGAGAACGGTTATATCGTTGCCACAGCACCAAAGGGTCTTAAGGGAAAAGAAATTTTTCTCGGCGGCCCGTTCGGCTCGACAGTGCTTGGAACAGCTAATGTATTGATGGCTGCGACGTTGGCCAAAGGGGTTACCGTTATTGAATCTGCTGCGTGTGAACCGGAGATCACTGACCTCGCGAATTTCCTTAAGAAGATGGGGGCAAGGATTAAAGGGGTTGGTTCGCCGCGACTTGTTATAAAAGGTGTCAGGCATCTAAAACCTGTTGAGTATGAAGTTATACCGGATCGTATCGAAGCTGGTACGTTTATGACAGCGGCAGCGATTACTGGCGGTGAGCTTGATATTCCTAACTGTTGTTTGGACGATCTGATGGCAATGGCGGATGCTCTTCGCAATATTAATGTTACTGTCGAAAAAAATAACGGCGGTTGTGTTATCGCACGAGATGGAATTATAAAAACCGCCCAGATAACAACCCAGCCTTACCCGGGATTCCCGACGGACTTGCAGGCTCAGTTCATGTCACTGTTATGTCTGGCGCCGGGCAATAGTGTCATTATTGAAAAGATATTCCCGGACAGGTTTATGCATGTTGCGGAACTTAGTCGAATGGCAGCCAGCCTTCGTAAGGAAGGAGCGGCTGTTATTATTTCCGGTGTTGATAAGTTAAAAGCCGCGCCGGTTATGGCATCGGATTTGAGAGCTTCTGCGGCACTTGTTTTAGCGGCAATGGCGGCCGAGGGAACGACGGTTATCAATCGTGTCTATCATATAGACAGGGGCTATGAAAAGATCGAAGAAAGGCTTAATCCCGTAGGCGCAAAGATTATCCGCTTGAAAGATTAGATGCTGATTTTTACAGGTTTCTCCCGACAACTATTTCCACTCTTCAGGTAAGAATAACGATGCATTAGAGCATCGTACTCTTAATGATTCTCTCATGTTATATCTGGTTACATGGCCATCGAGATACCCCGCGTTAAGATTAGCGCTTGGACGGAACTGTTGGCCTTGTTCAGCTTTTCCGATAGCGCCAGCTTTACTTTCATCAGTTTGTTCGAGCACATAATACATGTCGTCTCTGGTCGCATTTTTAAATGGATGGGGGGTGTACCAACCCTTTACTCTAATTTGACCAACATAATTACCAGATTCCGGGGCTTTATGTTTGTAATAACAACCGTCGAGGATAACAAGCTGGTTTTTATCCCCAAGTTTCCCCGGCGCTACAAAATTTTTATCTGTTGATTTATCTACTTTTTCGGCAATCCTAAAATTGTACCCCTGATAGTTCCATAGAAGTGTAAAATTAGAATGCAAGGAAGTGTATTTGCCGGTTTTGTAAAATTCTCCATAAGTTCCTACTGGACTCTCGGGTGGCCATGGTGTTTCTTCATTTATCTTGGTGATTACAGGGCAGTTATAAATACTGGCGTCCGGGAGGTATTTTGCCAGATACTTGCCGGCATTTCGGTAATTTTTTGTGTGATTTACTTTGCTTTCATCCCAAACAGTTTTTGTGTTATTGTACCAGTTCAATTCGGTTGGACGATGAAACTTTGCTTCTCCATTTAGTGCATATGGAAGAGTTCCGGTATAGGATGGAGTAGGCGGTAAAAGTGAGTTATTGTTATTTGCGTATATGACAATCCCGGAAATTATTTGATGTTGATTGCTAGCGCAGATCACCAACCTTGCATGAAGTTTGGCTTTTTGCAGTACCGGTACGAGTATCGCCATAAGTAATGCTATTACAGAAATGACGACGAGAAGCTCAATTAATGTAAAACCTTTGCGTTTCATTTTCTTCACCTTCTTGAAGTGGCGTTAATAAAAGAAATAGGTATCTACATCTTTTTTAGTATATTTAATTTCCCGTCAAATATACCACTTTCATTATAGGGCTTGAACGACTGATTTGTCAAGGCTTTAATAGTGGATACTTAGAAGCATAGCAACTCGGCTTGGGCTAAGTACTTATCAGAAAGGGTCTTATGTTAAGCAAGTAAGTGAAATGCACATAAAATCCCTGGACTTAAAAATTAAACCCAATTCTTTTTTGTTACAGTTTACTTTCTATTTCCACTCTTCAGGTAAGAATATTGAAATATTCCAGTTCCTTACTCGTCGCGATTCCTGCATATTATATCTCGAAACATGTCCATCCAAATATCCTGCGTTGAGCTTAACTTTTGGCCTGAACTGCCGATCTTGTCTCGATTTGCCTTTTGTCCCTTTGTCGCCGTGTATATATTGCTCTTTAGGCATTACATAATATGCCCAGTCTCTATAGGCATCTTTGAAAGGATGGGCAGAATAATAGCCTGATTCTTGAAATTCGGTGTGTATATTTGTAACTTTGTTCTCCCCATAGAAGCAACTGTCGAGCAAGACGACCTGGTTTTTAGATCCTAATTTCCTTGGACCTACAAAACTTTCATCGGTTGATGCATCACGTTTTTTGTTTGCCTTAATAGCTGCATTATATCCCTGATAGTTCCATAGAAGCGTATAAGTAGAGTGCAGGAAAGTGCATTCGCCGGTTTCGTAATATTCACCGTATGTACCTTTCGGGTCGTTTGGCGGCCACGGGGCTTCATTGTCTATCTTCATAACCACGGGACAACTGAACACCTCTGCTTCTGGTAGATATTTATATAGATATCTACCGACAAATCTGTAGTTTGGTTTCTTTCTGGCTGTCTCTTCATCCCAAATCACTGTTTGGTTATCATACCAGTTCAATTCGGTAGGTCTGTGGTAGTTACCTGCTGCTTCAGGATTGGTCTGTATAGATACCGGAGTTGGCGGTAAGAGATCATTGTTATTATTGGCGTATGTAGCAAGGCCCGCCACTATCTGGTGTTGGTTGCTGCCGCAGATCACTAATCTGGCGTGATATTTAGCTTTTTGCAGTACCGGTACGAGAATTGCCATAAGAAGGGCGATAACAGAAATAACTACTAACAGCTCGATCAGTGTAAATCCTTTGCGTTTCATGATATGATACCTCTCAGTTTTAAATTATTTCGCGATGCTAATATTTAAAATATAACTCAAATTTGGCTTAAAGACCTGATTTTCGCCTTTTTCACCCAATTTCCCTGTCATTTTGAGGTAAAAGCAACGATCCAAAGAGACGTACTTACACCTCTGGCATATAAGTAAGTGTTGATTTCTATTTGGTTTTGGTAAGGAAAATTGAGTTATTTTTACAGAATTTTAATAAAAAAAAGCCCGCGCAGAGCATAATTATAGGGCCTGTGATTGTAACGTCCTTTTAAACAGGGCCTTAGGTGAAACTGGGTGACAATTTCGGGTGAGCGACTTTTTAGGCTTTTTCTTTATAACAATCGCCGATGAAACAGCAATCGGTATATTCACAGGAGCCTTGAGATGTGCCGTAACATGGGGTGTTTCCCTCACTTTTCTGGATATTTCGCACCAAATCGAGCTTTTCAACGCCTTTTGTTTCGATATGGAACTGTTTAGCCATTGCCCTGATCTTTCTGATGCCCATTGGTTTGGGTTTTGCCGTTTTTACCGCCATATTAGCCTCCCGGTTATTTTCTTCTTAATTTTACTTATATTGTTATATCTGTTTTCGGCAATTTCTTCACATTTTAATAAAAAGGCGGAAGTATATAGCTCGGCCGGTCAATAAGCAACAAAAAAACGACATCTTAGCCTTAAATTGAGAAATATTTGGATTTTTTTGCCTTTTTTACCTTTTATTGGCTTGGAATCGGATATTTTTTGTCACTTTGAAGATTAATAAAAATTTAATTATGTACTAATAGGGTGCAAATCTAAGTCCTATACGATTTCTCCCAGAGCACTCAAGCACCCGGTTAGGAGGGTGATTAGCTATTCGGCGAGCGGCATCCGCCAAGCCGCTCGCTGCCTCTCTTTTTTATATGAACATTTCGCGAAAAAAAGCACCATTAAGGCTGTTTTTATGCCGATTTTATAATAAATAATAAAATTTATAAAAAAACCGTTACATTTTTTCGTTTGCGCGCACTTTTATTAGTAAGAGATAAGCCTGCATGTTTGACTGCGAAAAACATAAGGAGTTGATCGAAAAAGCAAAGCTTGGTGACAGGCATAGCATCGATGAGCTGTCACGCTTTGCGGAGGGAAGCGTGCGTTCTTTTGTTAATCGCCTTGTAATGAACCATCAGGCTGCGGAGGAAATTGTACAGGAGACCGTTCTGGAAATGTTGAAGGCACTTGGAAAACTCAAAAATACCGAGCGTTTTTTGCCTTGGCTTTATGGTATAGCGTTGAATAAATCGCGCAAGTTCAAACGTGCGCAATTTAAACAAGAAAAGCTTGCCAGAGCTTATGCGAGAGAGAATCCGCAGCGAGAAGAATCACTGGAAGATATAGTCGCAGGTGAGGTAAAAGAGTTAGTCTCGGCAGCTATGGGAGAGCTTAAAGCTCGTCATCGAGCTGTTCTGGCAATGCGGTGTTATGACCGGATGAGATATGATGAGATAGCTGAATCTTTTGGCTGCAGTAATACAGCGGCCCGTATGCTTTTCTACAGGGCTAAAAGATCGCTGGCCAAAAAGCTTTCCAGGCATGGGCTGGGAAAAGGGGCTGTCCTTACAGCAATGATCTTATTCGGTAAAATGACCGCTACAAGCGAAGCCGCGGCCGCACAGGTAACTGTGACAGCTGCAAGTATGGAAGTAGGGCTTGGTACAACATTGATCGGGTTATTGACAAGTAAAACAGCAGTTGTCACGACAGCAGCGACATGTCTTGTAGGAGCGGGTGTTTTTGTCGGGCCCGAGCTAATGAATGACAATACGACAGGAAAAGAATCATTACCGGAAAAAAAACTTGTTAGTATTCCTTTAAAAGAGAAGGAAATCATAAAAGAGGAATTCTGGTATTTCTACCCGGATAATAAAGGGACGGTAATGGTTCGTACTGGTAAGGGGCTTGATGGCAGTACTGAGAAAAACTCTTGTCTTCAAAATGACAGGTACAATTACTATTATCATCAAAAAAGCAATAAAGTTTACATCAGAAATCAGCGTATGTGGCGCAGCGATTTCTCTGTATGGACGCTTCCGACAGATAGCCCCGCGCTGACCCAGTTTATTTCCAAGATACAAGGACAAAAGATCATAAGCCGGCAGGTCCCCATCGCGGAGGGTGGGTGGCTTGTTGTTATAAGGCAAGACAAGAATGGCGAGTCAGTACTAAGAACACGCCATTACAATGTACTGCAAGAGGAGTATTTCAGATACAATTGGCCTAAAGGAGTTGAAATTGTGGATGATCGTGACGAGATGCACAAAAGAGGATGGACCTATTTCAGGATAAGCGGAGAGGTTGACGGTAAACCTGCTAAAGGAACCGGTAGAATACCATTCATATACGCCAGAAGCAAGTCACATTACCCATGGATAGATCTGAAAATTGGTTCAGAAAAAGAGGTAAGTGATGGGTACGGCCGGTTGTTTAAAGGTCTGCTTCGGCCATGGATGGGATTGCACACCATCGATGTAATCAGAAGAGATGCTGCTGAGCAGAAACTCAAATTCTCGACAGAAGTGGATCAAAATCAAACAAAAGCGATAATCACCGTGACCAGCGAAGAAGAACAGCTTGTTTATAAGGTCGATTTAAAGAAGGATCTAATCGAGTATATAGAACTTAAAGGTCAAATACAGGGTATATTAAACTTCGAATACCTTCAGAATATTGAAAGTGTTGGGAATGAATTTATCTCGCCGAGGAAAAAGAACAATTCTAAAGCATGCGAAGGGGCAAACCTTTTAAACCTTTTGGAGCTGGTAGGCAGCGGTTAATTCGGCCTCGACCCGGCTATTGAGAGTTAGAGAAATGAAACACGCAAGCTGGAAATTATTTTTAGCCGCTGTTACTTTAGTATCTTTTAACGGGATAGCCCATGCTGCATTTCCAGCTGAAGCGAATCTGATAAGTTACTGGCAATTCAACGGCAGTGCCGTTGATTCAGTCGGTTCTAACCATGGCACTGTTTATGGGGATGCGCATTTTGTTTCTGGGATAGCCAGTCAGTCTTTGGATTGTGACGGTGATAGTGATTATGTCAGGATTCCTGATGACGATTCATTAACTCCCCGTGACGAAATAACGATTGCCTACTGGATATATTACAGGGGTGGACAAAGAGCTGGCATATATAAAACAGCATGGTGTCCCGGCGAATCTGCTTCTCCGGGCAATTCCCGCTCGTACCACTTAGCCGTAGAAAATGGTAATGACAAAGTAAGAGCCATCTTATACCAGAATGCAGGTACTTATGATTATTTCGACAGCAATTCTATAGTTCCATTCAATGAATGGCATCATGTAGCAATGACTTTTAATAGAGGTCAAGGGAAAATATATCTCGATGGAATTGAAAATGGAGCAAAAACATTGTCAATCACTTCACTTATGAATGACGTTCACCCGCTTTATATTGGAGGTTTCTGGGATTACTGTGGTACAGACAACTGGATCAATGGCCTAAACGGCTTAATAGATAATTTGTGCATTTACAATAAAGCTTTATCTGCTGAGGAGATTCAGGAGCTTTATCGATTAAACTCAAAAATTCCCCAAAGAGTTCGCTCTCATCAAAAGATAAGTGATACCGAAGGCGGCTTCACAGGGATTCTAGATAATAATGATTATTGGGGACGTAACGTTTCTTCAATTGGTGATCTTGACGGCGATGGAGTAGTAGATTTGGCCGTCGGCTCCAGATATGATGATGACGGTGGAACCGACAGGGGGGCAGTTTGGATTCTTTTTTTGAATTCGGATGGAACAGTCAAGAACCATCAAAAGATCAGCGATACTGAGGGTGATTTTACTGGTACTTTGAGCAATGATGGTGGGTTTGGGTATTCTTTCAGATCAATTGGTGATCTTGATGTTGATGGTGTAACGGATATTGTGGTTGCGACCATGAGAGATGACGATAATGGTACTAATGCTGGTGCAATATGGGTACTTTTTTTAAATTCTAATGGAACAGTCAAGAGCCATCAGAAGATAACTGAAAATCAGGGCGGTTTTACCGGTAATCTTGACAGCCATGACTGGTTTGGAAGTTCTATTTCATTACTTGACGACCTTGATGGTGATGGTGTTGACGATTTGGCGGTAGGTGCTGCAGGTGATGATGATGGTGGTATAGAGCATGGGGCAGTTTGGATTCTCTTTATGAACACCGATGGAACGGTAAAGTCTTACCAAAAAATAAGTGATACCCAAGGTGGTTTTACCGGTGTGTTGGATCAGTCGGATTTTTTCGGTAACCATCAAAGTGCTGGGATAAGTGATCTTGATGGAGACGGAATTACAGAATTAGCTGTTACTGCCAATAATGATGATGATAGTGGAACCGATAGTGGGGCTATCTGGATACTATTTCTAAATGCCAATGGAACAGTAAAGGCCCATCAGAAGATAACCGAAAATCAGGGCGGCTTTAATGATACTTTGTCTGATCTTGATCATTTTGGAGCTGGGGCTTCGGCCGTTGGAGATATTGACGCTGATGGTATTAGTGATTTAATCGTAGGATCTGCACGTAATGATGATGGTGGCACAAACAGGGGGGCATTCTGGATACTGTTCTTGAATTCCAACGGAACAGTTAAGGACCATAGGAAGATCAGCGATACAAGCGGCAACTTTCAGGGCGATCTGGATGATGAAGACAATTTCGGTTGCTCACTAACTTGTCCAGGTGACCTGGACGGTGACGGTTGCATTGATTTTATTGCTGGAGCCTGGGGGGATGATGATGGTGGAACTGGCAGGGGAGCGGTTTATGTTTTGTTTATGGAACCTGAACAAGATTCGAATGTTTTTCATGTAGATGGTGTCAGCGGCAGCGATTTTTATGATGGGCTGACAAAAGAGACAGCTTTTGCCACAATCCAAAAGGGCATTAACGAGGCTAATGACGGCTATACGATCAATGTCTGGCCTGGTGATTATAATGAGGCTGTAGTTATCGACGGTAAGGTTCTCACTCTGCGGAGTGCGAATGAACCAGCTGTTATACAAGCATCAGGTGATGAAGCTGTTTCAATTTATAATGTGAACGACTCGAATTGTGTTATTAAAAATTTCATCCTGAGAAATTCCGATGTTGGAGTTTTCCTTGTCGGTGGTTATCCGATTCTGCAGAACCTGACAATCGTAAATAATAATTACGGTGTTAAAGCTCAGGGCGGGGCCGATCCGGTTATTAAAAACTGCATTCTTTACAACAATGCAACTGATGACCTTTATCAGTGTGACGCGAATTACAGTTGGATCGAAGATGAAATAACATCGCCGATCGCTTACTGGAAATTAGATGAAGCTTCCGGCTCAACGGCATACGATTCGGCAGGTACTTATAATGGTACTATCTATGGAGCGACGCCGACAGAGGCAGTGGTAGATGGGGCGTTTGAGTTTGATGGGTATTCAGATTATATCATTTTCGGAGATATTCTTGACAGCGAGATGGGAAATGCTTTTACGATCGGAGTCTGGATTAAATTAAGAGAAGGGGCAATACAGAATATTATAGATTACATGTACATACTCTGGAAATCAGATGACAGGCCGGGGATACGAATAAGCACCGATGGCTTAGTTAGTTTTTTACATTGGCATGCTGGTACGGGGATCAGTGTTAGAAGCATCAATGCACTTGAAGAAGAAAAGTGGTATTACTTGTCTTATGTTTATAATGGTTCTGAATTTATAGCTTATATTAACGGGAAATTTATTGGGTCCGTCACAGATTCAGGTTACTCACCTGGCGGTACCCTTTATATTGGTGGAGAGCTTGAGCCGTCACGTTGTTTTGATGGAATAATTGATGAAGTTGCGATCTTTGATCAGGCGTTATCAGAAAATGCTGTCCGAACTCTTTACCAGGCGGGGTTGGCAGGCCATAGTATAGATGCCGGGCCAATGTTTGCCGATCCGAATAATAATGACTACCACCTAAAGAGCAGCAGGGGCAGGTACTGGCCTCAGCATGACCTTTGGGTGCTTGATAAGGTTACCAGTCCGTGTGTCGATGCGGGTGATCCTGCTATGGATCCTAATGGCGAATCGATGCCTAACGGAGGCAGGATAAATCAGGGGGCTTATGGCGGAACGGCGTTTGGAAGTATGAGCGAATGGCTGCTTGAAGGTGATCTGAATTTAGATGGGAAAGTGAATTTTATTGACTATGCGATTATGGCGGAAAAATGGTTTGATCAGATAGATTAGTGCTATTGTTTTAGATAAAGAATAATGTTTAAGAAATGTCAAATACTGGTTGTAGCTAAGGTCACATTATTGCTGATCTTGTGCTCGAGTTCGCTTGCAAATGAAGTGAACAACGCTGGATTTGAAACGGACGAAGTAACACATGGCGGCTGGCCCGATAGTTATGGCGATTGGAAAGGGAACTATTCTGATATCGTTTCAACTACAAGTGGAATAACACCTTACCAGGGCAGTTATATGCTCCGGTTCGATGGAACGGACCATTCTGGTTCCGAAGGTTCTGCCAGTGACTGTCAGGTATATCAAATAATCGATATAAGTGCTTATAGTTCATTAGTTGCAACCGGCAAGGCTATAGTAAACTCGTCGGCATATTTTAACAGGATCGATTATGACTCTCAGACGGATACTCGTTTTGTTATTCAAATATTGGCAATGGATGGTTTGCAATCTACGTTTCCTGCCCGGTGGGAATCGCAGGAGTATGATGCTACATTAGACTGGACGAATAAAGAGATATTTACTGACACTTATGTTGGAACATGGCAGCAATGCGAGGCCCAATTGACTTTGCCATCCAGTACAACATTTATTGTTATTGGGCTTTATGCTATTGAAAACATATATAATGATTCATCTTTTCCTGAATTTGACGGCCATTTTGCCGATGCCGTAACTGTCGAGATAGTTACAGGCCCGGTTACGCGACATGTTGATGGTGTAAATGGTTCTGATTCCAATGACGGCCTGACCAGAGAAACCGCCTTTGCAACCATTCAGAAGGGTGTTGATGACTCTAACAATGGCGATATAGTCCTTGTCTGGCCGGATGTCTATAACGAAGCCATACACATAGACAGCAAAACCATTACTCTCCAAAGTGCCGATGAACCGGCGGTTATACAAGCCCCAAATGATTACGCAGTATCAATTTATAATGTTTATGACTCTAACTGTATAGTTAAGAATTTTGTCTTGAAGAATTCTGATCTAGGCGTTTTTCTGGTTGGCGGCTATCCTGCAATTGAAAACCTGACTATCACCGACAACGATGAAGGTATCTCGGCCTGGAGCGGAGCAAATCCGACAATTATAAACTGTATCTTTTGGAATAATTCAAATGGAGACCTTTTTCAATGCCAAGCTGATTACAGCTATGTAGAAGAAGAAATGATAAGCCCGATCGCTTACTGGAAGTTAAATAGTGATGCAAATGATTCAGCAGGTAACAATGATGGCACTATTTATGGTGCAACAACAACTGATGGAAAAGTTGGAGAAGCATTACAGTTTAATGGAAGCAGCGATTTTATAAGTGTTCCTTCAGGCCCGACATTGGATTTTTCGCAATCATATACTATTTCAGCTTGGTTGAAACCAACGGAAAATCCAACTAATGCGATGGTGTGGTTTGGATATCATGGCGGTGCTCCATATGGACCAAATAATAATCGGAGTATACATTTAAGGATGTATCCAAATGGTGCAATAAGATATGGTTTGTATAATGATGACCTTAATACAGGTTCGGGAATAGTTACATTCGGGCAATGGAACCATATAGTAGTTAGTTACGATTATGGTGCAGATTCTTCGGCTATTTACGTAGGTGGGCAGCTTATATTAACAGGCAGCAATGGGCCTTACAATGGTGGCTTGAGAACAGCGACTATTGGTAAATGGGATGTAGGTTTTCAATCTCAAGAGCATTATAAGGGGCTAATCGACGAAGTTGCGATCTATGATAAGGCATTGAGTGAGAATGCTGTTCGAGCTATCTATCAGACTGGTCTTGCTGAACATCCAATAGAAACCGGGCCTTTATTTGCCGATCCCAATAATAACGACTATCATTTAAAGAGTAAACGAGGACGCTATTGGCCCCAATATGACCTCTGGGCACTCGACAGTGTCACCAGCCCTTGTGTTGATGCCGGAGATCCCAATAGTGATTACTCAAGTGAGGCGATGCCCAATGGGGCAAGGATAAATATGGGTGCTTACGGGGGTACAGCATACGGCAGTATGAGCGAATGGCCTTTGGATGGAGATTTGAATTTTGACAAAAAAATAGATTCCAATGATCTTTCGATATTGACGCAAGAATGGTTACAGAAACTTGATTGGGCACAGTAAAATTGTGTTTTTGGCTTTTATATTGAAATTTACGGATCGGGGCAGTAGTTGTGGTGGGCCGCTGCCTCGATTTTATTATATTTCAACTAAATTTACAGTAGATTTTATCACCAGTTTAATCTCGACAAATATCCCTTGGTATGGTACCATTTCTAAGGATGTGAGGATAAGAAGGAAGTTGGAGCGCGGCTCATTAAAGGGCGAAGGAGTATATCTTGTAGGGCTGAAAATGTGGGGTGTGGTTTCACTCTAATCGAACTTCTCGTTGTTATTTCAATTATTTCTCTTTTGATGGGTATCATTGTCCCTGTTATGGGCAAGGCAAAACAAAAGGCCCGTCAACTTATATCAATGTCAAACAAACGCCAAATTGCTGAAGCCGTAAACTTCTATGCTTGTGATAACAATTCTCGGTTCCCCGAGTCAGTGGCGACTATGACAACAAGTGGTAATCATTGGCTTTGGCGTGATCCTGCTTCATTATTTTCATTTAAAAGACGTCCTAAATGCCATCGTGCTATGAGCGAATATCTTCGTCCTTATATTGAAGATGCCGATGTTTTTAATTGTCCATGTGCACCTGGTAAATTCACTTATCTCCAACAGGCTTGGGATGTAGGAGATGAATGGAGTAATCCGGAAATTGTGTTTGATTATGGTCAAGGGCTTTCTGGTACACTTAGTTTCTACTGGAATTATGTGGGGTATCTTGCAGAAGATAAATTCTTTAGAGGACCATCGGGACCAACTGTAAGACGTGGCGAAAAGAAACTGCTTGCCAGTTGTCTGCTTTATTATTACCCTGCGAGCGCCTGGGCAAATGAGTATAATTTTGATATATATGGCAGCTGTGAGAGATTTGTTGGTACGGCAGGTACTAACGAGACTACAGAATCTCTTGCTGTTTGGGCTGCTAAAAGTAAAGGCGCGGTACCCCCGGCAGAGGATTATGGTGTTAGTTTAAATGCGGTTTTTGTTGACGGTCATGTAGAAACTTATAGGCCCAATGAGACGGTGCGTATGAATATTTACAATCGAACCACTAAAACCCCTCATCCCGCTTATACCAACGGCCTATATTTCATTCCTAAATCAGCGATCGAGTAGAATTATCGAATCGTAGCTTTTATTGGAGCAGGCAGATATTTCTGTAGAACGAAAAAAGTGGGCCGGGCTGGATTCGAACCAGCGTAAGCTCACGCTAATGGGTTTACAGCCCATCCCCTTTAGCCACTCGGGCACCGACCCTTTTTTCACAGGGCGGCATTTTACTGATTAATAACTTAATTTTCAAGCCTAATTGTAAATAAATAATTCAATCTTTGGAAACTGGCTGGACGAAGTCTAAATAGAGACAGCAGAACTCGTTACGACAGGCAGCCTGGTTTTTTAATCGTGTATTTATCGGCAGTTGTATTACGTATAGCATGCTAAATATTCACATAGAATCTCGGTTAGAAATGCCTTGACGCCTAAAGCGTAACCGCTTATTATTAAACAGGTTACTATTTTAGACAAGCCTTTTTGGGGTTTTGATGATGAATATAGCTAAATTCAGAACAGTTATCGTTGCCGTTCTAATCTGTCTTATCCTTGCTATAGTTGGTTGTGAGGAAAGAAAAGAGAGTGATCCTACGGAAAAAGACCCAAAAATATCCGCCGCAGTTCTTGAAAGCGGGGCAACCGTAGGCTCTCTGGTGCAAGTTATTTCGCCTGATTTTATCCCTGTAAAGGGTTTTGCTCTCATCGGAGAATTAAACGGCATGGGCAGTTCTGAATGCCCGCCGGAGATACGCGAATACCTGACTAAATATATTCGCCGTCATTTACCAGCTACTGATGTCGATGAAATGATCAATAGTTTAAACACTGCGGTGGTAATTGTTGAAGGACTATTGCCTGCTTCGCCCCAAAAGGGCGAAAGGTTTGATTTGAAAGTTACAGCCCCCGGTGACACTCAAACAAGAAGTCTGTGGAACGGCCAGTTATACGGAACTGAGCTTAAAGCTATGGGGACTTTTTCTGCGGTATCTAAGACACTGGCTTTGGGTAATGGTCCGGTTTATGTTGACAAGACCGAACCAAAAAGTGACGAAAAAGTTGGTTATATACTTGCCGGGGGGGCTACTGTTGACGAATATCGCATACTGCTGGTTATCCGTGAACCCGATTATCTTATCGCTAATAAGATTCGGAATAAAGTTATCGAACGATTTGGTGAGGGGTATGCCAGGGCAATGTCACCCAGCCAGGTCGAAATAAAAGCACCTGCTCAATACGCTGACCAAAAAAACAGATTTATTGAAATCGTCAAAGCGACCAGCCTTGCCTCTGACAGTCAGCAAATAGCATCCATGATAAACTCAGGCGCAGCTGCCCTTGCAGGTTCTGGTGATAAAGCTCAGGCGGAACTTACTCTCGAAGCTATTGGAAATGAAGCTTCGAAATCACTGGTTTCTTTACTCGGTTCAGCCGATCTTGAGGTTCGATTCCGATCTGCCAGATGTCTGCTTAATATTGGAAATGATAAGGGGTTTGAAGTTCTTCGCAAAATTGCTTTCCAAAAGGATAATCCTTATCAAATTGACGCTATAAATGCCATAGCGGTTTCTGCAAAGAGAAGTGACGCAGCTTCACTGCTGCGACGTTTGTTAAGATATCCTGATAATGGTGTTTGTTTTCAAGCGTATGACCATCTAAGGAAATTTAATGATATTGCAGTTGACAGAGAGATGGTCGGAGGAAATTTCCTCTTGGAGAAGATGGCTATAGCTAATAAAAAGACTATATACATCGCACGGAGTTTATACCCTCGAATAGCTCTCTTTGGGGGGGCGATTGAATGTGAAAAAGACGTTTTCATACAGTCCTGGAATGGTGAGATAACTATAAATGCCTTACCTGATCAGGATTATGTTAACATTATTCGTAAAGTACCTAATAGGCCGACCGTGCCGCCTATCACTCTTAAGACCAGCAGGAACTTAGCGGATATAATTCGTGTGCTTGGTAACGAGCCCAAAAGGAGGAAACAGGGTGATCCAATAGGACTTGGCGTTTCATATGCCCAGATTACCGCATTGGTTGATCAAATGGTAAAAAAGGGAATGGTCAAAGCCGAATTGCATATAGGACCTTTACCTCAAATCGGCCTCAAGTAATAAACCATTACAGGCCGATAAAAATAATAAAAACGCTGCCGTTAGGCAAGATTTAGCGGCTGGAGAGGTTATTATCGGACATTGATAACAGGGGACACATGAGATTAGAAAAAATTGAGGCGATCGGCTTTAAAAGTTTTGCTGATAAGACTGAGCTGAACTTTGATTTTCCAATCACAGCTATTGTAGGGCCGAACGGATGCGGCAAGAGTAATGTAGTTGACGCGGTGAAATGGGTGCTTGGCGAACAGAGCGTAAAGAGCTTACGTTCGGGGCACATGTCTGATGTTATCTTCAGCGGTTCCACCAGCAGAAAACCTATGTCCTCGGCAGAGGTGAGCCTGTTCTTCTCGAATACTTCAGGGGCCTTACCCATCGAAACTGACAACGTGCAGATTACTCGTCGTATCTATCGAAGCGGCGAATGTGAATACCTTATTAACAAGAAGATCTGCCGCCTCCGTGACATCAAAGAACTCTTCATGGATACCGGTGTAGGTGCCAAGGCCTACTCGATCATCGAGCAGGGCCAGATCGATCAGTTGCTGCATGCTTCTAAGATGGACCGTCGTATAATCTTCGAAGAAGCAGCCGGCATTAGTAAATACAAAGCCCATAAAAAAGAAGCGCAAAGAAAGCTTGATCGTACCGAGCAGAACCTGCTTCGGCTTGCCGACATTCTCGGCGAAGTTGAAAAACAGCTGCGCAGCGTGAAATACCAGGCCGGCAAGGCTCGTAATTATCTAAAATATACCGAACGTCTTAAAGAGCTGCAGGTCAATTTCTCCCTCGTCGAATATGCCAAGTTCAGCAAAACAACTGCTGAAAAGAAAGAGCAGCTCGCTGACGTACAGCAAAAGTTCTCAACTGTAGCCGCCGAAGTATCGAGAAACGATACGCTCACCAGTGAACTCGGCAGGCAGATCATCGAAACTGAAAATAATATTAACCAGACGGATAATCATCTGGTCTCTGTTCAGAGCAAGATCGAACAACACAAACAGAAGATCGAATTCCTCAAAGCAAGGATAGAAGAATTGGCTGAGAGAAAACTAAATGCTTCCCAGCGGATCGAAAAACTTGCTCAAACCAACAATCTTTTTGTTAGCGACATCGCTCGTTACAAAAAAGAGCTTATTCAGTGCGATAAAGAATACGAAGAAAAAACAGTTCAGACCTCCGAGTTCCAGCAGCAGATCGACGAGATAAATCGCCAGTGCACAAATCTCGAAGCAGAACTCCAAGACGAAAAGAGTGGTATCATCGATATCGTCCGCCGCACTGCCCAACTGCATAACGAACTGCAAAGCCTTTCCGACCATCGCGACAGTCTTTCTAACCAAAGACAGCGTCTTTCCGGCAGGGCGGATACGGCAAAGCATGAACTCGAACAACTGCTTACCGAAAAGGCTCAATATGAGCAGCGTCTGCTCGATGTCGAAAAGAACCTGACCGAGCTGGATCAGACTCTCGAAGTACAGAGAAGCAAAGCCGAGAAGATCGATGAAGTTTTACAAACCGATACCGACCGCCTGTCTAAGGTCAAGGAATCTCGCAGTGCTATTACAAGTGAGCTTAACATCCTGACCGATATGGAAAATCGAAAAGAAGGCCTTGCCGGTGCCGTTAGAGAACTGCTAAGTGATAATGCTCCCGAATACATTGATGCTCTCGTCGCGGACATTATAACCGCTGACGTAAAATACGCATGTGCTATCGAGGCTTGCCTCGAAGGCAAGACCGACTCGGTCATAGTAAATAACAGCATACAGATGATCGAAGATACTGAGACTATCGAGAAGCTTGATAGCAGGGTAAAGTTCATCTGCCTCGACCGCATTGAGCAGTTTGTCGATTCGACCGACCTTGCAAGCTATGAAACTGTGAAAGGGCGACTGGTCGAATTTGTTGATTACGATCAGAAATACGCACCGCTCATCTGGCAGCTGCTCGGGAAAGTACTGGTTGTCGATACGCTCGAGTCAGCTATTGAATTGACCACAAAGCTTGGCAGCTCTTATGAATATGTCACTCTCGACGGCAAAATGCTGACAAAAGAGGGCGGGATAAAGCTCGGCCCGCTCGGCAAAGCTACCAGCCTTATCTCTCGAAAGAGCCGCCTAAAGCAACTGCAGGACATCATCGCCAATATGGAGTCCGAGGTCACAGAGCTTGAGCAGAATATTCAGTCGAATAACCAGAGCAAAGAGCACCTGGCCAATCTTCGCAAAGAACTGCGTACAGCTATCTATGAATCCAATACCGAAAAGACCGAGCTCAATTCGAAGCTCTCTTTCTTCACGCAGAGCATTGAGAAGCTGCGTCAGGAACAGCCTTTGATAACCGGCGAGCTCGAAATGCTCGAAGAGCAGATCGCACAGTCGGTCAAGCGTGAATATAACTCTCAGCAGAAGCTTGGTGAGCTTGAAGATGTAAACGAGCAGAGGAACAAGCATATTGAAGAGCTTGAATCACAATTCGCCAAAAAGAGAGAATTGCTCCGGGCCCGTTCCGAAGAGCTCACAGAATTAAAGGTTGCAGCAGGGCAGGCAAAACAGCAGTCAATGGCTCTGACCCAGAGCATAAGCTCGCTCGAAAAACAAATGGCCGAAAGCATTCATGTCGAAAAATCAGCTACCGAAGAAATACAAACCTGCGAAGAACAATCCGACCAGGCCAGTCGCGATATACTAAGCTCTGAATCTGAAATTTCAGAACTTTATATTGAAAAAGAACAAACACAGCGAAAAAGCAAAGAACTGCACGGTGAAATAGAACAGCTTCTGCAGAACCAGAGGCAAACAGAAGAGCTTGTCCGCCAGAAACGTGCCGAACAGAGCCGGATCGAAGAGCAGGTAAGCGAATTAAAGATAGAACTTGGCCAGCTCGAAGTCAAGCTCCAAGATCTCATCGAGCGTGTGCATGATGAGTTGCAGATAAACCTCGAAGAGGCCTTCGAAAATTATCAGGATCAGGACGTTGACTGGCAGAGTGTTCGCGAAGAGATCACAGAACTGCGAGCCAAGATCGACAGGCTCGGCAACGTCAACCTCGACGCTATCGATGAGCAGGAAACTCTTGAGACTCGCCAGGAATTTCTAAGTACTCAGGTCGAGGATCTTAACTCGAGTAAACACCAGTTACAGCAGCTGATCAACAGGCTAAATAAGACCAGTCGTGAAAAATTCCAGCAGACGTTCGAAGAGATACGCAATAACTTCCGAGATGTCTTTAGGAAACTCTTCGGCGGCGGCAAGGCTGATATCGTTCTCGAAGAAGCCGAGGATATCCTCGACGCCGGCATCGAGATCGTTGCAAAGCCTCCGGGAAAAGAAACCAGAAGCATCTCGCTGCTTAGCGGTGGCGAAAAATCAATGACAGCCATCGCGCTGCTGTTCGCCGTCTTCAAGAGCAAGCCTTCGCCGTTCTGCTTCCTCGACGAGGTTGACGCCGCTCTGGACGAAGCCAATAACGAACGCTTCAATATGATGATCAAGGAATTCCAGAAGCAGTCGCAGTTCATTGTCATCACTCACTCCAAGAGGACAATGAGCATCGCCGATCAGCTATACGGAATCACGATGCAGACCAAGGGTGTCAGTAAGCGGATCAGTGTCCAGTTCGACAAATACGAGCAGATGCAGCACGAAGAAGAATCAGAAGCCGCTGCAGTTGCTTAGACTTTGTATTCGAGATGGTGGGGCAGTTTCTCTAACGGACAGCCGGGGCATTTTGCTTTCGGCTTACAGAATTCTTTGCCCACACAAACCAAAAGGGCGTGATACTCGTTATACAGCTGCACATCTTCGTTAAGACTTGAAGTAAATAACATCTGCAACCCTTCATAATCGAACGGCGGCTCAACCAGCTCATGCCGCGCCATTACTCTCGCTGTATATGCATCGACAACAAAGATAGGTTTATCAAATGCATAAAGAACTATCGAATCCGACGTCTCCGGCCCGATACCTTTTACTCCCAAAAGCTCTTCTCTCAACTGATCAGTCGATAACTGCTCAAGACTATCAAGCTCTCCACCGTATTCGACAAACAGCCAATCCATAAAACTCTTTAACCTTTTCGCTTTGACATTAAAATACCCAGCAGGCTTGATTAGTTGAGCAAGCTCTTCGATAGGGAGGTTATTGAGGGTATTGACATCGAGCATATTTGCAGCCTTTAGGTTATCAATAGCTTTTTCGACATTACTCCAGCTTGTGTTCTGTGTAAGGATGGCCCCGACGATTATCTCGAACCGAGTCTCGCCCGGCCACCAGTGCTGTGGCCCGAACCGCTCGAATAACAATCCATATATTTCTGTTAACTGCTCTGCTGTGCTCATGACTGTTTTATCTGCCCTTTAACTTTTGGTATTGAAATACATACCCCGATAAACTAAACTCCTGTAGCGCTATAAATTAGTTATTGTAAAATTAATGAGTATTATATGTTAAAGTTCTAAATCCTAATATCAAAATCCTGAGCAATATCTAATGCCTAATGTTCAAAATTACAAATACTATTATGAGCTCTGAAATAACTTCCGTAAGCTGTTTGTGACATTCTGATTTGGGTTTTTAGTATTTGTTTAGAACTTCGGATTTCGTACTTAGGGTTTTACTAAAAAATTTATTTATTTGTGCAAAGACTAACAGGTTTTTGTAAGCAGTTTATATATGCGGGACGCAATGTAATGGCTAACGTCAGGGAAGATAAAACCAAATTCGGCACCAGTCAACTGCTAAATTTCTCTAAGGGCTCGTACCTCGAAAGAACAAGCCGCCCGATCTACGCCCTGATGTTCCTGCTGCCCTTCATGATTTTTTACCAAATCAGTTTATACTTTATTAGCGCTAGTGAGTTACCAAAAAGTCCGCTTGTTGCTTTTGATTTACTTCAGCAGGTAATGGAATTAATAGGTTTTAGTGGAAAATTTTCGTGGGCAACTCCCCCTTTTGTTGTGATTGTTATTCTCATTTGGTTGCAAATTACGAGTAAGAATGAATGGAAGGTTTTTGCAACAGATTTTCTGCCAATGGTGGTTGAGAGTATTTTATTTGCTATCCCATTGCTCGTTTTGTTATATCTTATAAATACTGGTGTTGTTAGAAATGCCTCGATTCTTTTAGAACAATCTGTCGCAACGAGTAAAGAAGCGATGTTTAATAGTATTGTTACTTCGATAGGGGCGGGAATATACGAGGAATTAATTTTCAGATTATTCCTTTTGTGTTTCTTAATGATTTTTTTCCAGGATTTACTGAAAATTGATCATACTAATTCAATTATTCTTTCTGTGCTGATTTCAGCTGCTCTTTTTAGCGCATTCCATCATATACATTTTTTAAATGGTGAATTTACAACCGGAGAGGTTTTTACTTGGGCTGCTTTTCTTTTTCGGACTATAGCGGGAATTTATTTTGCGACTATTTTCGCTATTCGTGGTTTTGGAATTACTGTAGTAACGCATGCTTTTTACAACATTCTTGTTGTTCTTGTTTACCCTATTTTCTTTACAGGAAAATAATCCACTCTTCGATCAAATTTTTGCAAAAAAAGTTCGGTAGTGTTAGTCTTTTGATTTTCTGTATTTGCAAAATCATCGTCCTATAAGCGAGCGTATCGGCCTTATCAGTACTGATATTAAGCTTGAAATTTGGGGCAAAATGTGTGTATAATACAGGCGAATCGAGACGTAACTTTTTACGGGGATGTATATGGAATCACCACAGATTAATGTTGCTATCAAAGAATTGACTTTTCATCTGTTTCAAAGACCGCTTCATCCGGAGTTGTTCAATATATATGCAAAGCGCGAATTGAAAACAGATAAATACGAAGCCACTATTTGGGTAACGGGTTGTACCCATGTAGTCAGTGTTTTCGGCAAAGATATTTGCCTTAGCGAAGTGGTCGCGGCACCTGCCCAGATGCTGCCTCAGCGCGGTCTGGTCGAGAGGTTCCACTTCAATGGGCCTCGCTCTCATAAATGCACATTGAGCCGCGGTATGAGTTATATGACAGATTTCCAGATTGAGCGTATGAGCCCGAATCTCTACAAACAGAGCCATACCGACCTCGAACGCTTTGCTCGCAATCGTGGTATTTTCGTGAACTTCCCGGATATGAAGGTAAACAATCTCGAACCGTTCTGCTACATCGATTTCGAGGCCCGCAAGCAAGAGCTGCACATCCATACTTTCGCAGCTTATCCGGATCAGGTGGCCATTATTAAGACGCAGTCGCTGTTCGAACTACACTAAGGCTCCTTTAACTTGTAATTTTAAAAAACCGCCGGGTTGAGCAAGACCGGCGGTTTTTTCTTGCGCATTTCAGAGTCTTTTCAGGATCATCAGAATATTTTTAAAAAATCGAATTTTCTATAAAACCGATATACCCCCATAGGGTATATTATAAATAGCTGATTATTTGAAAGGTATAATAATGAAAAGGCATCCTGACCATTCTGACAAACTTATTGCCCTTCGTCGTATCGAGGGCCAGGTACGGGGCATCCAGAAGATGATCGAGGATAACAAGTATTGCGTTGATATTCTCACCCAGATCGATGCCGCCCGCGGAGCCCTTGCCACAGTCGGCGAGAAGATTCTCGAAAAGCATTTCCGACATTGTGTAACCGATGCTCTCTCCGGCAAAAGCGCAAAGCAAAAAGAGCAGAAGACAAAAGAAGTCCTGGCCCTTATTAGAAGAACTCGCGGAGCCTGATAAATGCCCAAATGCAGACTCGTAATTACCATTATATTTATGTTCACAGGTGCATTAATGTTTTACGCTGTAGCAGACAATACGCAGGAAAGTTTTTACAAGGAATTCATGGCTATTGGCGGCTACTCGGATTCTGAAAACTTTCTTGGTAAGAGCCCCGGCCTGAAGAACTCCGTCGGCTTCGAATATTTCCGCAAGTTTTCGAACGAGTACGGCGACTACGCAACAATGGACATCCAGGTGAGATTTGCTTACGATCCGTCCGGAAATTCCAACGATGCCTGGGGTGTGGAGTTTCATAACGCTTTTTTCGAATACAAGCTCGGCCTGGGTGAAGCATTGCGTATCGGTCACTTCGACGCGGCTTTCGGGCTCGAACCTGTGCTCGATACGCATGGCACATTGCTGCAAACACTTGCCTTCGATAACCTCGGCTTTAAAAAAGACTGGGGTCTTGCTTATAAATCCATGCTTGGCGATTTCGATTACGAAGTTTCCGCTACGCTCGGTTCCGGAATGAGCATCAGGCAAAAAGACGACAATTTCCTGCTCGCTACCCGAATAAGCGGCGGTGAAAAAGCAGGATTCGAATACGGACTGTCATTATTATACGGCCAAACACTTATGACCAATGAATCATGGACTATCCCGCAAGGTAAACTCACTTCCAGTGATTCCGTCAAAAGAAAACGTATCGGCTTCGATATGAGGTTCACTCTCGGGGTATATTCGGTTTTAAGTGAGTTAATAGTCGGTGATCATGACGGCGCTACTGTGACCGGCGCTTTGCTGCAGCTCGATTACGTACTACCTGACGCACAGGATATTACTTTAAAACTGCAGACCAAATACTGGCAGAACGAGATTAATGATAAAGACACTACCGACATTACAATTTCGCCCGTCATCCAGTGGCAAATAGGTTCCAAAACGACTATCCGGGCCGGCTATTCTCAGGATTTTTATTCGAAAGACGATCAGGACAGAAGGATAATAATGCAGTTATACCATTACGGCTTATAGGGAATTGAAAAATGTTCAAAAAGATTTTAACTATAACTATCACATTGCTTTTGCCCCAGGCCGTTCATGCTGCTGTCGGCTGTACTCTCAACGATCCTGACCGGGACGTTAAACGCCTTTTCCCAAAAGCGACAAACTACAAAACTGAGTTCATCTCGATAAAAGATTTTAACGATCCGAACTTAAAACTTATTATCGAAGAAAAGCTCGGCGATAAATTCGAGCCGGTTTATGAAGCCAACGACGTCCCTTATGCTTACTATACTATCCTATCAAAGAAGGAACTTATTGGCTATGTCCATGGCGTCAATCAGAAAGGCCGATTCGGCGGTATGCAGCTGATCCTCGCTACCGATCCGAACGGAGTAATACTGGATTTCTACTATCAAAAGCTCACCAGCCCCGAATCCAGAAAGTTCAGAGATAAAAAATTTACTAAACAGTTTGTCGGGCTTAGCTTGAAAGACTTCTACACGAAAGAACTGAGAAAAGAAATAAAGAATCCCGGCAAAAAATTGAGCGTCGATTACCTCGCGACTTTTAGGGGATTGAAAAAGAATCTTATTCTGCACGACCAATTCAAGCTGGCCAACAGATATGATAAAATCTATTTCAAGCAAAAGCTAAAGGAGCAACAAGAACAACAAAAGGAGAAAGAAAATGTCAACCCTAACGAAAAATAGCTCATTAATTATTGTTTTTGCGCTCATTGTGTTAACCTTAACAGGCTGTGGTAAAAAAACTGAAGTCTATGGCGAAACTATACCAACAGGCCAGGCAACCAGCATCGGCGACGTTTTAACCAAACCGCGGGATTTTGCTGATAAAATTATAATTCTCGAAGGGACAATTACAGAAGAATGCCCGACTGGCTGCTGGTTCATTATTAAACAGGGCAACGCTGAAATTTTTGTAACTATAGAAGGCCGTGGCCTAGCCATCCCGCAGCATATCGGCAGAGATGTAAGGGTTCAGGGCAAGGTCGAAGAACTATCAGGCAGGATTTCTTTAGTTGGAACAGGAGTGGAAATAAAATGACCGCCTTTTCTGTAGCATATAAAAATTTAAAAAGAAAACCGATCCGCTCACTGCTGACTATCTTCGGTGTCGCGGTTGCAGTAGCTGTTTTGATATCGCTTATCGGTTTCGACCGCGGCTATCAAAAATCACTTACGGCAGACATAGATAAAATGGGCTATCAATTGCTCGTTACCGCTAAAGGCTGTCCATACGAAGCTGCGACAATGATGCTAAAAGGCGGCGGCGGGCTGCGATACATGGAGCAGAAAGTTTACGACCAGATACGCACCGATGAGCGGGTAGATATGATAACACCACAACTTGTCTCGACCGTTTATGATCCTGATCGACAGGATGGCGCCGGTGGATTCGCGCTGTTTATGGGTATCGAAGATTCATATTTAAAGCTAAAACCATGGTCAACTTTAAAAGCAGGCTCATGGTTCAGCACACCCGATGCCAACGAAGTCATAATGGGCTACGAAGCAGCCGAAGTCGAACAGAGACTCGTCGGTGACGAGATATATATTCCACGCTATGACAAAATATTAAAAGTCGTCGGCATATTCGAACGAAGCGGTACTCAGGATGATGGTATTATTTTTTTACCACTCAAAACTGCCCAGCAGATTTTCGAATTACCAAATAAGCTTACTGGTATCGGCATAAAATTAAAAGATATACGACAAATGGGCACGTTCCAGGAAGACCTTTACGACGTGCCCAGCATACAAATCATCAGCTTGGCCCAGGTCCGTGGTACAATACTGAATCTTGTCTCAAGTGCAAAACTCATGGCCAATTCGATTGCAGTCATTGCTGTATTCATCGCTGTTATCGGCGTCGTCAATACTATATTAATGTCGGTCTTCGAACGAACGCAGGAGATCGGCATTATGAAAGCTATTGGGGCCTCAAAACTTAAGGTGTTCAAGCTCATCTGGATAGAGACAATGCTGTTGTGTACTTTCGGCGGTATTTTCGGCGGTATCCTGGCGGTACTGGCCAGCCGGTTAGTTGAAGCTATTTTAAAAAGTCTCCTGCCATACACCCCGGACGGTCGGCTGGTATTGATCAATATACAGTTGTTAATAGCCGCCCTTATAGGGGCGGTAGTTCTCGGCATCATTTCAGGAGTGTACCCGGCCTGGCGTGCCTCATCCATGAGACCGGTCGAAGCTATAAGACGGAGTGAATAAAAATGAACGATTTTGTAATAAAGACCAACAAGCTAAGTAAAACCTATAAGCTCTGCGCCGAAGAGATCCACGCCGTCAACGAAGTTGACCTCGATATTTCAGCCGGTGACTTCGTTGCGATAATGGGCCCGAGCGGCTCCGGCAAAACGACACTGCTCGATATGTTGGGATGTCTCGATCGAACCTCGAACGGCTCCCTCGAAGTGCTCGGCAATGATATTTCAAAAGCTTCCGAAAACAAGCTCGCTGATATAAGGCGTGGAAAGATCGGCCTTGTATTCCAGGATTTCTCATTGATACCATCGCTTACTGCTTTGGAGAATGTCGAACTGGCCCAATACTTTGCTGGCCAAAAGAGAGATCGCAAAAAGGCTCATGATATTTTAGATGCAGTTAGCCTTGGCAAACGTATTAATCACTTACCAAAGCAGCTTAGCGGCGGTGAAAAACAAAGAGTCGCAATTGCCCGGGCTCTGATCACTCAGCCGCAGATCCTTATAGCCGATGAGCCGACCGGCCATCTCGATACTGTCAATGCGAAGGAAATTTTCGATTTGTTCTCCGAGCTGAATGAAAAAAGCGGCCTGACTATCATTCTGGCTACCCATAACCAGAAACTTGGCTCACTCGCCAAGCGACAGATATTTATTCAAGATGGGAAACTCGTTAATTAAATGATGAAATTAACTTGCCGACTCTCGCACACGTTCAGTAAGCACGTCAAGGCTGTCGCGTATCTCCTGGGCCATTTTGCTGTTAGGAAACTCCTGCATTATCTGCTGGCCGGCGTCGAGTGCCTTTCGCCATTGTTTGCCGCTTATCGCGATCGAGAATTGAACGCCAAGGTTATGCAGCTTATTCCTGAAAGCGTCTCGCGCCGCTTCCTGAAGCGCAAGTCCTTCACTTGGTGTTAGATAAGGATCAAGCTCTTTAAGTATCTCAAGGCTGCGTTCGGTAGCTTTGCGTTTTACAGCTTCATCCCAAAGCCCCAACAGTGTTTTCTTTCTATCGTTCTTTTTATCGATAAGCTTTTGGCGAAGTTGCTTAGCCTCTTCTGTAAATCCGAAATTCTTTTCGAGGTTCTCGATTTGAATACTGGCCTTGGGCCACTGATACTCGTCTATGAGTTGCTCGATATTTGCTACTAAATGTTTCTGCCTTTCGTTGGCTGAGGCCGACTCAAAACTCTTAGCCTGTTTACTGAGTTGTTCGGCTAGTGCTTTATACTCAGGTTTTAATGCCAGCTCGGCTATAATGGCGTTGGCGATTTCGAAGTTATGGTTTTGGATCATATCGAAAACCTTTTCACGAATAGCCCTGACATTCGCTTTCGGGTATGCTATCTTTTTAGCCAGCTCGCCGAGGTGGATATTCTGTTCGAGAGTTTGCATTGCAGCTTGTGCTTTTTCCTGTGACTGCATAATAGTTTCGAGCCGCGTAATATTATTATCTATCGAAGAGTTGATCTTCATCTGGTTATATATAATGAAAATCAGTGCTGAGATTATTGTTACCGCGATAAACACCCAAAGCACTTCCGGAAATGCTTGCCCTTGCTTAGTGCTGAATATATCGGTAAAGAAGGTCAGGAAAACAATAACAGCCAGGAGTGCTATTGAGATAATGATCCATTTCTGTTTCGGTGTGTCTTTGACTGCCGCCATGAGAGTATCCTTTCAAGATCAAGGTCAAACCAGCTAAAACCATTATAAATCAATAAAGGCTTTGAGTCAAATAACTTATGGAGGGTAAGTGCGAAACATTCCGTCCCGATGGTTGTAAAACTATGAATTAATTAGCTTTATGGCTCTTATAAGTTCACCGACGCTCCATGCCTGAGCAAAGCACCCTCGAGCTTTATGGGGCTCGTCACCGTCAAATATTTCAGAGACTGAGCCAAGGCACTTCTGCGTGTTGAGATGTTCGATAAGCGGCTCAATAAATTCTCTGCATTTTTCCCTACTTGCTGCGCTGAACTCATTAACTCTCAGATACGCCTCAACAAAATATCCCATCAAATATCCCCAGGCTGTGCCCTGATGATAGCTTTCATCCCTCGTATGCTGGGTGCCGCGGTATAGCCCTTTGTAATTGTCATCTTTCGGGCTCAGACTTCTCAGCCCATAAGGTGTTAAAAGTTCCTGCTCAACGACTTCGACGATCTGCTTCTGCTGCTGTTCCGTAAGCGGACTGTATTCAAGTGATACCGCGAATATCTGGTTAGGCCGACAGCTTATATCGATCCAGCCTTTTGTTGACACACAGTCGTTAAGATAACCTGTCTCGCTATTCCAAAACACAGCACGGAAACTTTCAGCTACCTGCTGGGCCATCTTATTATAACCATCCGCTTTCTCAACGTTCGTCATCTCGTAATAATAAGCCAGCCTGCGAAGGGCGTTATGCCACAAAGCGTTCAACTCTACCGCCTTGCCATGACGAGGCGTAAAAGCTTTCCCCCCGAACTTAGCATCCATCCAGGTAAGCTGTGTCTGCTCGTTCCCGCCTAATATCAACCCGTCAATATCGGCATGAATGTCGAAGTGAGTCCCAGCCTGATACTTTTCGACTATCTCACAGATCACACCTAAAAGCTGCTCTTTGAACGTCTTCTCGTCATCCGTAACATTTAAATACTCAAAGGCCGCGTTAATGAACCACAAAGACGCATCGATACTGTTGAAATGAGCTGTATTGCTTCGATCATCAAAGCGATTAGGTATCATCCCGTTATCAACCGCCGCCGCGAACGTAGTAAGCACCGAACAGGCATCCTCATATCGCCCTGTTTCGAGTAACAATCCCGGCAGCGATATAAATGCGTCCCTGCCCCAGTCGAAGAACCACGGATAGCCAGCTAACAAAGTGCTTCGTGTTTTATCGTTAATCGTCCTGCGGCAAATGAACTGATCCGCCGCCAGGGCGAGTTTACTTATTGTTGTATCTTCGCTTGAAGCTTGTTTAAGCAAAGATCGCTGAACCTTTTCAAGTTCGCTTATGGTATTTTTGATTTTTAATTTTGAAAAATGCCTGTCATCACAGTTCGTACCAATAGTTGCCTTAAATATGATACTGCCCGGTTTTCTTATGGTGCATTTATAAAAGCCCGGAGCCCAAAGGTCCTCGCAATGGTCCTGCCCGCGTCTTCTATCTTCGCGATAAACAAAATTGAACCACCACTGCGGATCTTTTTCATATTTCATCTCGCTGCAGCTAAGCAGCATTTCACAGCTATCTGGTGTATCATGGCTAATCTTAAGAGATTGCCTCGTCACTTCGGCCTTCAGGCTGGCGTGAGATTTTTGCATGCAGTGAAAATCTCTTAGCCCTAAGAATGGCCTGACTATAAAATCAAATCTGCCGGGCACTGTTTTGAAATCGTATTGTACGAATACAGTATCTTCATCGCGTTTGAGATAAACCGATTTTGTAAGCTCAACACCTGAAAACTCGTACTCGAAATGAGCCCCAATATCTCTTGTAAATTGTTTTATATGATGATGCCCGCACGGAATGAATATCTCGGGAAACTCGAACGTGGAAAGATTAACGACATTACCGCCGACTATTACAAGTTCCATCAGGTTAGATAATCCCATTATCCTGTTGGCCGGCGGATTCATCGTCCCTATCAGCAGTCCGTGATACCTGCGGGTATTGCATCCTATAACAGTAGATGCACTATAACCTCCGCGGGTATTTGTAAGGAAATACTCGTTATCGAGCAGTTGCTCGATACTCATGCCCTGCGTACTAAGCGAGGCAATTTCGAAAACAGATATGTTTTGTTTGGTCAGCACAGAGTTTCAGATTTCGTTGCTTTTACTTTGCTTTTCAATCCTTCGATCCGCTCTCCCTCTACATCTACCTTATCGCCGCAACGGATATGCATATTATTCAGTACGTTCATAAAGTTTATATAAGAGTCGTACGGCGAATCATAAGGATTAAAATACTTATGCACATCGCCGTCCGCAAAATACTTCGTACACATGTAGTAAAAATGATCTGATGTCTGCAGTTTTCTCCAGTCATCCATAAGTTTTTTATCGTCCATTGACCGAATCTTTTTCTCCAGCCGGTAAAGCTCGTGGATCGCATTCGACTGCATCGCGTTACCCAGCCACGCCGACAGATCCCTTTCGGTATCTGCCCAGCTGATCAGATGCGGAATATCTATCTCACCGACCGCATCGAAATTAGCTGCCGCTTCAGATGGAGTCATAAAGCTGTTATCCGGATGATTCAATATCTGCTCCGGTAAATGGCGCATAAAATCAAAGATACCTGTATCCGCCCATTGATGTTCACCGAACGTTTCGTAATCCATAAAGAGATTTACAACATAACCGTTGCCGTTGACCTGATTGACCCAGTGAGCGAATTTCTCACTCGTTAAAGGCCATTCGGCCCAGCCGCGATTCGAAAACCTAAACGCAATATCATCACTCAGGGCATAATTCTTCATCAAAAGCTTTAGTTTCTCGCACCCTTTCGGCTTATAAACATAATTCGGGCTGCGATAACCTAAAATATGATCCGCCCCTTCACATAGTATCGCATTAAATCTGCCCATCGATTCTATCTGATGAGCGAGTTCATTATTGAATATCAGTTCGGTATTTCTAAATACCTTCGGCTTATAATTGAAAAGCTTCTCCATCGTCCGGCAGTGTTTTTCGACCTGCTGAACGAACTCATCCCGGGAATAAATAAAGCTCAGGCTGTGATAATACGTCTCCGCCAGAAACTCCACACATCCCGTTTGAGCCAGTGCATGAAATGTGCTCAATACCTCAGGGCTGAAATGCTCTAACTGTTCCAGCAGCGTGCCGGTGACACTATAAGCAACTTTAAACCGCCCATCATACTTGCGGATGAGATCAAGAATAAGGCGATTAGCCGGCAGATAACATTTGTTAGCGACCTTTCGGCAGATAGACGCATTCTTATGATCGTCGAAGTATCTGTTGGATTTGTCGAATACTGTATAATGTCTTAGTCTGACCGGCTGATGAACCTGGAAGTAAAATACTACTGACGCCATGAGATCCTTCTCCCTGATTTAGATAAAGTCCTTTTTATACTCCTACCAGCATTTCCTGATAGATTCTTGCGCATTTGGACGCCGAATCTTCCCAGCGTAGCTTGCGCACTTCGTAGTTACCGTAATTTTTAAGAGTTGTACTTAACGGCGGATACCTCAATACCGCTATAATCTTATTAGCCATTTCATCGATATCCCAGAAGTCAACCTTAAGAGCATGTGTTAAAACTTCAGAGACACCGCTTTGTTTGCTTATCAAAACCGGAACGTCATGGTTCAATGCTTCCAACGGGGCGATACCGAAAGGTTCCGATACCGATGGCATCACATACAGATCAGCCATACGGTAGATCTTTCGTACCTGCTCGCCGCGCAAAAATCCGGTAAATACAACATTGCGTCCTATCCCGAGATGCGCCGCAAGCTCGACCGCCCGATGCATCATGTCACCCGAGCCAGCCATAACGAATTTCACATCTTCTTCGACATCCAATACACGCTTAGCTGCCTGGAGGAAATACTCAGGGCCTTTCTGCATTGTTATTCTGCCGAGGAACAGGACGATTTTTTCATCCTTCTCGATACCGGCTTCCTGCAGCAGGGCATTACCGTTACATTTTTCTACACCGTTATGAACGACCTCAATCTTCTCACCAGCCACGCCGTATCGGCTGATGATAATATTGCGGGTAAAGTGACTTACTGAAATGATTTTATCCGCCGCGTGAAAACCCTGTCGCTCAAAATCATAGATCATCTGGTTGACATTTTCACCGCTGCGGTCGAATTCTGTTGAGTGGATATGAACTATAAGAGGTGCTCGCTTCATCTTGGCCACAGCTACAGCCGCCGGGTATGTCATCCAGTCATGGGCGTGGACCACGTCGAAATCCTGCTCCGATGCAAGTTCGCAGGCTATAGCTGCATATCTATGAACCTCCGACCACATATCGCCGCAATACTGACCTGCACTGGCCATCGGGGCATTGCCTCCGATAGTAGTATTTTTCTGCTTTTCTAAAATATAACTCTCAATTTGCTTGTTATATTGGTCAACAGAAGAGTAGGGCGACAGGGCGGCTTTAACCGCGCAAAATTCGACATTCTCAAAATTATCATATTGGAAAATAGTAGCAACCCGACTGTGTTCCGGGCTTAGCAGTTTCACATGAGTTCCAGCCATATCATCTACCATGCGGGGCAGGACAAAGGTAACCTTGACGCCGAGCTTATCCAAAGCTTTAGTCAGCCCATAGCAGGCCGTGCCAAGACCACCACTTATAAACGGTGGAAATTCCCATCCCAACATAAATACTCTCATATTGGCTACCTTTACCCTTTACGTTGTCGTAACTATCTGTCTAATAATTAGTTATCTCACCGGGAGACCGGCACTAACTTTCGCTTCCAGTGCTCGTCAACGAAATGCTTGACGATATGGATATAAAACAATTAACCGCCTTATCGGCTCAAAATCGACACTGCTTAACTTTCGCCGAAATACGTGCTACTATGAAACGCTGTTATCTATATTTTAAATCGGGTCTTTGCACCAAATTTATTGAGAAAATCCGGGCAAAATCCTGATTTTTGACGCTGGCAAGCCGGATTTTACCGGCCGAAATGTATTTTTTAAAAAATATATCAGGCCAATCCCCAACAACAAACAGCTATATCGCGTCCCTGTATGCCCTGAAAGCATAAATATGAAGATTATAGGCCCTAAAATAACCTCTCCGCAACCAAGAAAGGGCTGTTACGGACATACACCATAACAGCCCCAATGTACTAATGTTAACTCTTCTAAGCTGCCGGATAAAAGAGTTTAGCCTGCCGATTAAAGATCCTGAGGCTTAACTGTGCTGCGGCGGTTGGCCTTGGTACGGGCAATGCCGTCGTCAAGTAAAGCATAGATCTTGTCATTCAGAGCAGCCAGGGCATCCGAAGATGTCATCATTTTTTTGCTCTTGATGTAAGCCTTGACTTTACTTGCAACTACCAGCATCTCTTTTTTCTTTGCCATAAAAAAGTCCTCCATGAAAATAAAGTAAATAAAAAAATCCTTGTTTTGATTTGTAATTACAACAATGAAATTGCCTTTGCAACAAAAAAATAGCCTGAAACTGCAAATTTTTGCACTTTCAGCACGTTTGTGTGAAAAGATATTCTTGTGATTCCAAATATCACCGACAATTTTCTCTCTTTTCATTCACTCATCTACCCGTTAGCTCATTTAACCAATTCTCGATTTTGTACATATTTTTCTTGACAATTTCGATGAAGCTGGTACTTAATAGTGTATTAAGCTTAGGAAGGGCTTATTATGTCGAGGAAAAAAACAATTCTTCTTTTACGGCGGTATCTGCGTTATCGCTCTAACCTCATTTCTTATATT